>JAGMDW010000131.1 GCA_023128455.1 Desulfurellaceae bacterium | reverse complement strand
TCCGCATCAGGTGCGGAATGACAGGGGGAATGTTGCCCCGTTCCCATATCAAGTATGGGATGACATTGCTTGACACGGGTGCGGAATGACAGGGGGGCGGGAATCCACCTGTCTGCGTGCGGCTACGGACGGCCTGATATATGCCCAATTTTTCCAGTTCTTTGTGCATGTCCTGAAAGATATGCACAGCGGTTGTGCGTATCATATATGTCATGCACAAATTTTTAGTTTTCTTATGCATATTCTGTGAGGTGTGCACAGGGGTTGTGCATTTGTAGGACGAATCACCCGAATATCTCTGTATTCTGTGCACATTATCCCTTTTTAAGTATCTTATACAGTCCCTTATTTTTGAACACAAACACCTTTCCCACCTTCTCCTTCTCAAGTATTCCTATCTCTTCCAGTCTGCTCAGGTACTTGCTTGCGGTGTTTCTCGATGCAATCCCATTTTCCACAAGAAAGGCGTATTTGCAGTACACCTGCGCAAACAGAGTCTCCAGCAGTTCAAAGCTGTATATCTCCTGAGCTTCACTTCGAATCTTCTTCTTGGTCTCCTCAAACAGTTCCATTATGCTCAGGACCTTATAGAGGGTATGTTTTGAGGTCTCTTCAACGGCCTTGAGCATGAAGAGTATCCATTCTTCCCAGTTTCTGTTTTGGGTCACTTCTATCAGCAAGCGGTAATAATCGCTCTTGTGCTCATCGATGTACTTTGAAAGGTATAGAACAGGTTCATCTAAAAGTCCGCATGCTGAGAGGAGCAATACATTGATGACTCTCCCTGTCCTTCCGTTTCCATCCTTGAACGGATGAATTGCTTCAAACTGGTAATGAAGGATTGCCATCTTGATAAGCGGGTCTATTTCGTCTGACTTTGAGTTGGCAACCGTTATCCAGTTATCCAATTTTTTTAGTATTACATCTTTGCAGCATGGCGGGGTATAAATTCTCATATAATCGTTTCCGATGTAAACTGGAAAATCACGAATACTGTCCTTTTCATCTTTGATATTTCTGTAAATCCTCTCTATAAGTTCAATGGAAAATTCGTTTCTGGATTTTATAACATTAAATACATCTATCAGTGCCTTTCCGTATCTCAATACCTCTTTGGTATGCGGGTCAGCCTCCGAATCTACGGTAAAGGCCCTGAAAAGTCTGTCATTAGTTGTGAAAATATTCTCTATTGAAGAGCTATCTTTTGCCTCCTGCAAACTCAGAGTGTTTATGAATATCCGTGGATTTGGTATTGCGGATAGTCGGCCTTTCAACTCTGCAAGTGCTCTGCTGGCAGTGGTAACCTGCTCATATATTCTGATTGTCTTCCAATACTTCTCATCTGGCAGTAATTCAGGCAGATCATTATAGGGCTTATCCGAAAAATGCTTCATTTCAACCCTTCCGTCCTTATCTTCTCCGGATTCTCCAGTATCTTCTTATTGAGTTCTTCTGATTCCAAAAACTGCTCCATCATATTAACCCCTTCTCCTTCAATGTTCCCTTTGCTTCCTGCCCACCCGTTCTAAGATACACCGCGGTTGTAGTCAAAATAACGAATTGCCTCGTATAAAAATCTATAT
>JAGMDW010000130.1 GCA_023128455.1 Desulfurellaceae bacterium | reverse complement strand
TATTCTTTTCCTATCTGTGTAAATCTGTGGCTAAATTCTTTTTTTGCTTCTGGATTACTATGATTACTACAGATTAAAATAAATATTCTTATCTTTTCTTTTTTCTTCATAGGCATCCTTGCAAATCCGTCCAATCCAGAGGCTAATATTCTTTTCTTTTGACTTTTCGCTCCATCGGAAAATTCTAATTTGTCAATATGAAAGATTGACCACTTTATTTACAATGAATTTACAATGACTGGTTGGCAACAGGCCTCACTCTTGAATTTTAGACGATAAAAGACAAGACAACCAGCACTCCCGATTGATTATCCTAACTGGATCCCCTCCCATAAAAAGCCTTTTTTTTATCATTCTTTTACCTTGCTTATATCTCCACTCAACCTTAAGGGACTCTTCGGCTTTACCATATATTTTCCACATAGAAGTTTTCACATATAAGAGAGTTTTTAATCCCATAAACGCCTCAACATCCTTTAGTGGAATACCTAAAAATACCCCTATCTCGTGAGGAAATAAGTTTGAATTATATCTCTTTTTAAGATGAAGTAATATATTTTCAATACCTTGATCGGTTTCGTATCCAAGAGCACTAAAAAATTTCCTTGTCCTTTCAGCCTTAAAAAGCTCGCACAACCCTCGTCTTAAATAGAAAAAAAGAACTACACTATGACTATCCTTTTTAAATTCACAACAAGAAATACGACTGCCGTTGAAAAGAACACCGCCAAATTCATTCCAGAGATCAAAGACTCTGTTTCTTCCTTTCTTTAGATTTATAATTGTAGCCGGCTTCACTCCTGCAACTGTAGCAGCAATACAATTCACAATATGCCAGGCTAAATATCTTATCTCTCTCTCATCTTGAACAGTAGATAACAGCCCAACTGTCCTCACATCCATAACTCAAAATTTTAAGAATGCGGGGTAGGTTGAGGAAAACCCACCCCGCTCAAAAAGTTAAAGCGATTTTGCAATTTTTGCTCCCCAGGCTTCTGCATCCCCCATTGCGGGCTCAACATCCCCATCGACCTTTAAGCCTTCAACAATGATCTCCGCACCGCATTTTTTAGCTGTTTCCTCAATCATATCTATTGCTACGCAAAACGAGTCAGGATAACCATCGCTATCGCCGGGGCCAAAAACAGCAGCTTTTTTCCCTTTTAGAGGAATATTGCTCATCTCATCATGAAAATCAATAAAGTCTTCTTGTAACTCACCTTCGCCCCAGGTAGAACAACCAAATACAAGCACATCATAATCTGCAAGCTCCTCTACCTTTGTATCAGTCACATTTTTCACCGTAGTCTCTGCGCCTCCACTATTGAGTCCTGATTCCACAGCTTGAGCCAGCGTTTCTGTATTTCCCGTTGTTGAACCATAAACAACAAGCACCTTTGCCATCTTTGTTCACCTCCATACATTAGTATACTCTAATATTATTAGAATATGCTAATATTAGATAGCAAATGAGCAATCTCTTGTCAAGTAATATTTTGTTTCAAAAAAATATTACTCCAACGCAAATATGGTATTTACCCATGTTTCAGACCATTAAGCCTGTTGGATATTGCCTATTTTAATCTTATACAACTTTTATAACTGGAGTCCCTTTTACTTTTCCGCTGTCATATAAAATCAGCGCCTCTGGTATTTGATTAAAATTGAATATCTGTGTTTTGGTTTATCCATCGTCACTGGTGCTAAGATCAGATTCCCGCCTTTG
>JAGMDW010000013.1 GCA_023128455.1 Desulfurellaceae bacterium | reverse complement strand
TAGCTTTAATATACTTTCCCACATCTTCCAATCCTTTTCCTTCCTTTAACTTCTTGCGAACAATCCGAGCCATTCCCCCAATAGAGGTAAGAGGATTTCTGATATGATGAGCAACACTTTCTGTAATATCTATCGCTAATTTTCCTCGCTCTGCTTCTATAAGTTCTTTTTCACTTTTCCTTAACTTCTCAAGGGTAACAGATAGCTCATCACTCTTAGCTTTTAGTTCCTCATTTAAATCTGTAGCTTTAGCTGCGTATCTCACAAAAGCATCGGCTAAGAGACCCGTTGCTACAGCAATAAAGTATATAGGAACGATACGGTAACCTACATCCAACCAATAGTGAGACATATTTGCTCCTGATGCAAATGAAACATACAGATAAAAAATACTGGCTGCCGTGGCTACAATGATAGCGCCATAAAATCCTAAAACAATAGCAGATAAAACGGTAACCACTAAATATCCCAAGGCAAAAGCAGAACAATATCCTCCTCCATAATACACAAAAAGACTCACAACAGCTTGATCTATAATAAATCTACATAAACAGAAAACATACTTAGTTTTTTCCCCTGCTCCGGATATAAGAAAACGAACTACATAAACCACAGCAAAATAAACAAAGATAAAAAATATAATAATAAAAAGTGTTGCCTTTTCTTCATAACTGAGAAGTTCTTTATATTTTAAAACCCATACAAGCACTGAACCGGCAGAGAGCAAAGCAACAGAGAGGATAATTGTATTTAGATATTCTATTTTGATTATTTTAAGCATGCTTTCTATTCTTTTCATTATTGAATAAACTCCTTAAAACTGATATAAACAAGCTTAATGTGATTTAATTACTTTGTCAATTAAAAGGCGGTGCGAAATGAAAGAACATTTTTTAAAAGGAAAAGAGGTGCTGAAAAGATATGATGCAGATGCTTTTTTTTCTCCGAACAAGGTAAACATACGGTATTTCACGGGATTAGATGCAGAAGGGTTTTTCCTTCTCACCCAGGACAAGATATACCTTTTTTTACCTCCATTGTATTATATGCTCGAACAAAACTTAGGGTTCATAGAAAAGATCATATTTAAGCAAAAAGAAAACATGAAACAAAAAATTAAAGAAATAGGGGTTGAAAGAATAGCTTATGATAATGGTGAACTCAGCATAGCCCTATATGAAAATTTAAAACAAGATTTTGAAATGATAGGTGTAAAAGATGAAATAAGAAAAATAAGGATGATAAAGGATAAAGAGGAGATAAAAAAGATAAAGAGAGCTGCTTCTATTGCCAGAAACGCGTTTATAAACGTTTTTCCCTATGTAAAACCAGGAGTGAGAGAAAAAGAAATTGCCGATGAGATCTCCTATCAGATGAGAAAATGCGGTGCAGATAGAGAAGCATTTCCCACCATTGTAGCCTCTGGTGTAAATACTGCCATCCCTCATTCCATACCCTCCGACAAAAAGATAGAGGATGGAGACTTTGTGGTAATAGATTTTGGTGCATATGTGGACGGGTATAATTCTGATTGCACCTATACATTGCTCATGGGCAAAAAAACAGATGAAAAAAGAGAAATTTACAATGCCGTATTTCATGCTCAAACCCATGCTATAGAGGCGGCTTACGCTGGCGTTAAAGCCAGTGATGTAGACAAGGAAGCGCGCAATTATCTAAAAAAACTAAACTATGATAAATATTTTATACATTCTACAGGACATGGCGTTGGCCTACAGGTACATGAGCTACCGAATATTTCACCACAGAGTGATACAATTATTGAAGACAATATGGTGTTCACTGTTGAGCCTGGGGTGTATATTCCTGGTAAATTTGGTGTTAGGCTGGAACAAATGATATGTATAAATGGCAAGAGAGTAGAAATGATAGCTTTTGCCCCATTCTCAGAGGTGATGTGAAATGATTGCTACAAACGAATTTAAAAGAGGAGCAAAAGTAGAAATTGATGGTGAACCATTAGAAATCTTAGAGTATGAACATGTAAAACCTGGGAAGGGTCCGGCCTTTGTGCGAGTGAGGTTTAGAAATTTGAAAACGGGAAATGTAATGGAAAAAACATTTAGGGCAGGAGCGAAATTAGAAGAGGCAAATGTGGAGGAAAGAAGGATGACTTACCTTTATAGAGAAAAGGATGTCTTTCATTTTATGGATTCCTCTACATTTGAAGATGTTATTATTCCCGAACAAATAATAAAAAACAATGTCGGCATTTTACAGGAAAATACAGAAGTAAGTGTAATTTTACACGACGATTCCCCTATCGACTTAATCTTCCCTAATTTTGTAGAACTAAAGATAGTAAAAACAGAACATGGACTAAAAGGAGACACTGCTGCAGGGGCAACAAAGCCTGCTACATTAGAAACGGGAATGGTATTACAAGTACCTTTATTCGTCAAAGAAGATGATGTAATAAAGATTGATACCCGTACCAAAACATATGTAGAAAGGGTAAATAGTTGAAAAAAACTCCAATTCTTGTCCTTCTATTCACTCTGGCATTTGCTCATTTCATAAACGACTGGTATTCCATGTGTATTCCTCCCATCATTCCGGTGATAAGAAAACTCTATACCATTAATTATTTTCAAGCTGGTATTTTGGCTACTATGCCTTACCTTGCGGCTGCGATACTTCAACTGCCAGTAGCTCATTTCACAGAAAAACGAGGAATAAGAAAATCGGTACTTATCTTTGGCTTTCTCATCTTGGCTATCTCTTATTTTCTGTTCAGCTTCAGCGGAACCTACATGCTTATGCTAATCACTGCTCTCTTTATCGGCGTGGGTCTCTCTGCTTATCACCCTCAAGCGATAGGGATTCTCTCTTTTGAATTTAAGGGAAGAAAGGGAGCAGCATTGGGTATCCATGGCGGTGGGGGTTCATTGGGCTTTGCCGCCGGTCCTATAGTTGTAGGCCTTCTCTTTTCCTGGATGGGATTTAAAGGGCTACATTTATTGGTCATCCCTGGTATTGTTATGGCTTTACTTATCTTTTTTCTCATCCATATAGAAGAAAAACCCATTACATCCAGTTTTAAAAGTGCCATTACCTTGAGAATATTACTCATTGGATTTGTCGCTATGGTCACACCATTTTTTTCTCGCGGTGTGACTGCATTCATGCCTGCCTTTCTATATTACAAAGGAGAAACCCTACTTATGGCTAATCTATATACAGGTTTTATGCTCATCGTAGGTGTTGCCGCCCAACCATTAGGTGGTTTTTTATCCGATATATTAGGAAGAAGAACAGTAATTGTCACAAGCTATACCTTGAGTGGTATATTGTTACTCTTGTTTGTCAATCATCCTTGCCTCTCAATTTTAATCATCTATGGATTTTTCGTTTTCTTGCCGGTAGCAGTGAGACATGCCTTTGCGGCAGAAGCAGGAGGGAAAAAGATAGATACAAATATTGCAGTTATGTATACTATGGTAATGTTAGGTTCCTCTATTTCTCCTGCTCTGATCGGTAAACTTATAGATGCTCTGGGATTTGAGATTGCCTTTTCTATCATCACCTTAGTGGCTTTTGCAGGAGCAGCCCTTGCCTTATTTATTAAGCCGGTAAAAAATGAAAGTATATGATATCTCTGTAATAAGAGGTGATGGTATAGGTCCTACTATTATAGATGCAGCGGCCTCTATATTAGAAAAGATTGGTAAAAGATTTAATTTTCGCTTAAACTGCCATTATATAGATGCAGGTGCGAATATATTTTTAAAGACAGGTGAAAATATTTCGGAACAGTCCTTAGAAAAGATAAAAAATACAAAAGCTTTATTAAAAGGACCAACCGGGTTACCTCAGATAAGAAGAAAAGATGGCACTGAAGCCGGTCTTCTGGGAGGTGTTCTAAGACCCAAATTTGATTTATATGCAAATATCAGACCAATTATCTCCATAGACGATAATATAGATTATACCATTGTAAGAGAAAATACAGAGGGATTATATTTAGCGAGAGGGAAGGGTGTTCGGACAAAGGATGCAGTAGCAGATATTTTACTTTTAACAAGAATGGGGTGTGAAAGAATATCCCGCTTTGCGTTTGAGCTGGCAAAAAAAGAAGACAGAAAAAAGGTAAGCTTGGTTGCCAAAAGCAATGTCCTGGTGAGTATGGCGTTTTTTGAAGAGATATTCTTCAATGTGGCGAAAAAATATAAAGATATAGAAGCAGAAAGGATATATACCGATGCCGCCTGTTACAAGATGATTGCAGAACCAGAAAGCTTTGAGGTAATAGTAACAGAAAACTTTATAGGAGACATGCTCAGTGATTTGGGAGGAGGAACAATAGGAGGATTGGGATTTTGTCCCTCTGCAAACATAGGAGACAAATTTGCTTATTTTGAAGCTGCACATGGTTCTGCGCCAGATATAGAGAAAAACATGGCGAATCCCACTGCTATAATTTTATCTTCTGCTATGATGTTAAATTTTATCGGTGAAAAAGAGGCAAGTTGTGTTCTCAAAAAAAGAGTTTATGATTTTCTAAAAACACACCGCCATACATTTACAAAACAAGGCAGACTAAAAAAATATACCACTAGAAAGTTTACGGAAGATTTGATAAAAACACTATGAATATAATTACAACCCTTATAGGCAGTATAGCGGCAGTGCTTACTACATTTAGCTTTCTTCCTCAATTCATTCGTCTGCTAAGAACTAAGGAGATAAGAGGATTGAGTCTGCATATGCTTCTCCAGTTGACAACAGGCCTCTTTTTGTGGACTGTATATGGTATATTGAGAAAAGATGTAGTAATAATCTTGGCTAATTTTATAGCATTTGCTATTATGCTTTCTACGATTATTATTTATTTTATGATAAAAAAGTACAAGAGGTGAATATGTATAATGATTTGCTTGAAACTACTAAGAGTAGTTTTCAAGACATGCTTTTAAAATTGCATAAATTCTGGAAAGAAAGGGGGTGTGTAATTATCCAGCCCTACGATATAGAGGCAGGAGCAGGCACATTTCATCCTGCCACTTTTTTAAAGGCACTGAAGGAAGAGCCCTGGAGATGTGCTTATGTAGCACCTTCCAGAAGACCTACAGACGGAAGATATGGTGAAAATCCTAATCGCCTCCAGCACTATTATCAATACCAGGTTATCCTAAAACCATCACCGCTGGATGTTCAAAACATATATCTGGATAGCCTCTATGCGTTGGGTATAGATTTAAAAAAACATGATGTGCGATTTGTAGAGGACAATTGGGAATCTCCCACCTTAGGTGCAGGAGGATTGGGATGGGAAGTGTGGTTAGACGGTATGGAAATCACACAGTTTACCTATTTTCAACAAATAGGGGGTTACAATCTCTATCCCATAACATGCGAGATAACCTACGGTACGGAGCGCATCGCTATAGTTCTACAGAATGTAGATAATGTGTACGACCTAAAATGGAACGAGAATTTCACCTATGGTGATATACACAAAAAAGATGAGTGGGAATATTCTACTTACAACTTTGAAGTGGCAGATATAAAAACGCTTTTTAAATTATTTGAAATGTATGAACAAGAATGCCAAAAGGTATTGAGGAGAAACTTAGTAAAACCAGCTTACGACCTGTGTTTGAAATGTTCTCATCTATTCAATCTGTTAGATGCCAGAGGTGCTATCAGCACCGCGGAACGAACGACATTCATAAGCAGGGTAAGAACGCTGGCTCAGGGATGTGCAAAACTGTATGTTGAGGGTAAATAATGGAATTATTATACGAAATATTTACAGAAGAATTACCTGCTTTTGAGATTATGAAATTGGAAAAAGAAGGGAAAAAAATAATAACGACCATTTTTGACGAGCACAATATAAACTGTGAGAACCTTGATATATGCTGCACACCAAAGAGGATTACCGTTTTTTCCGATCTTGCACCATTAACAACAGTGAAAGAGGAAAAAATATATGGACCTCCAGAACAAGTAGCATTTGAAAATGGTGAATCCACAAATGCCTTAAAGGGTTTCTTGAAAAGGATACAGGCAACCATAGAGGATATAAAGATAGAAAAAAAGGGAAAGAAAAGATATGTATTTTTGCTGAAAAAAGGGGAGAGAAAAGATGTAAAGCCACTTCTACCTTCTGTCTTGAAAGAATTCACAGATTCCATACCATTTAAAAGAAAGATGAAATGGAGCGATAAACTGTATAGTTTCTCCAGGCCCATACACAATCTTCTGGCAATCTGTGATGGTAAAATAATAGACTTAGAAATTGCAGGCATAAAGGCGAACAATTTTACATACGGTCATAGGTTTTTAGCTAATAAGATAGAGATTAAAAACAAAGAAGAGTACATAGACGCATTAAAAGATTCCTTTGTTTTGCTGAATTCTAAGCAAAGGAGAGACAGAATTCTAAATGAATTTAAAAAAATAGAACAAAATTATAATATTTCTGTAGTGAAAGACGATGTATTATTAAATGAAACAATATTCTTAAATGAGTATCCTCAACCAATATTGGGTGAGTTTGATAAAACTTTTCTCGTCTTACCAAAGGCTGTGCTCATCACCTCCATGAAGAATCACGAAAAATGCTTTGCCGTAGAAGATGAAAAACATGCTTTACTTCCTTATTTTGTAGCAGTGGCAGACAACCCGTTTTTAGATGAGGATGTAGTAAAAAAAGGATATCAGAAGGTGCTTTCTGCTCGGTTTAATGATGCTCTGTTTTTCTATAAAGAGGACACAAAAAAGCCGTTATCAGATTTTGTATCCAGGCTCAGCGGAGTCGTATTTCATGAAAGGTTAGGAAGAATGAATGAAAAGGTAGAAAGGCTTGAAAAGTTATCATCATATATAGCTGAAATATTAAAACAAGATAAAGAAACGGTAAAAAGGGCAGCTCATCTGTGTAAAGCAGACCTCGTAACACAAATGGTATATGAATTTCCTGAATTGCAAGGCGCAATGGGGGAAGAATATGCCTTAAAAAGCGGAGAAGAAAAAGGCGTTGCTCAAGCCATATACGAACACTATCTTCCCAGGAGGGGAGGGGACGATCTGCCTCAAACAGACACCGGAGCCATTCTTTCTATCTCTGAAAGAATAGATAATTTAACAGGTGGTTTTTTGGCAGGATTGGAACCTACTGGCGAAAAAGATCCCTATGCTTTAAGGAGAGCCTGCATTGGATTAATCAGGATTGTTTTAGACAGAGGTTATTTTCTTTCTATTCCTCAAATTGTAGATTATGCAAGTTCTCTTTACAAAGAAAAAAGTCCTCCCCCCAATCTATTGGAATTTGTGAAAAAGCGTCTTGTAGAATATCTTATTGCCAATTCTGATCTTCGATTTGATGTGATAATGTCTGCGGTGGGTAAAGATTTTTCTGATATATATGATGCTTATGTAAGAGCCTTTGTAATTAAAGATTTAGAGGAGAAATACTTCCTTATGTTCAAACGGGTACTGAATATCATCCCTGAGTCTTTCAATAAAACAGAGGTAGAAGAAAAACTATTAGAAGAAAAAGAAGAAATAGAGCTATACAAAGAATTTACACAAAAAGAGGAAGAGATAAAAGAATTAAAAGAACAAAAGAAATATAAGGAGCTTCTGTCCATTTTGTGTTCATTTAAAGAAAAAATAGATGCTTTCTTTGATCATGTAATGGTCATGGCAGAAGAAGAAACGCTGAAGGAGAACAGGTTAAAACTTTTATGTAATTTAAGAAGGGTTTTTTTGTATATAGCAAATTTTGAAAGAATAGAGGTGTAGAGATGCTGAGAGTGAAAGATAAGTCTGGTTTGACCTTTGACGATGTTCTGATCGTTCCCCGTAAATCCAGTGTTATTCCTCGGGATGTAGACACCTCAGTAGACCTTGCTCCAGACATCCATCTAAATATGCCGATTATCAGTGCGGCTATGGACACTGTAACAGAACATAGATTGTCCATAGCAATAGCAAGACATGGAGGATTGGGAATAATTCATCGCAACATGACCGCTCGAGAACAAGCAGAACAGGTGAGAAGGGTGAAAAAATCGGAAAGTGGAATGATTTTAGAACCGATAACCATAAAACCAGATCAAACGATCAAGGAAGCCCTGGTCCTTATGAGTGAGTATCACATCTCTGGTATTCCTGTTATAAGCGACAATAAAAAGCTTTTAGGTATCATAACCAACCGCGATATAATATTTGAAAAGGATTATTCAAAGCAGGTAGAGGAAGTAATGACAAGAGAAAACTTAGTTGTTGCACCGGTGGGAACAACATTGGAAGAAGCGGAAAACTACTTGAGAAAGAGCAAGATAGAAAAATTGCCTATTGTAGATAATGAGTTTAAGCTGAAGGGACTTATAACCATAAAGGATATAAGAAAGAGAAGGGAATATCCTCATGCAACGAAGGATACCCATGGGAGACTGATGGTAGGAGCAGCGGTGGGCACCAAAGATCTGATAGAAAGAACAGAACAACTGGTAGAAGCAAAAGTGGATTTAGTAGTAGTGGATTCCGCTCACGGACATTCACAAATGGTCTTAAATGGCGTGGAAAAATTAAGGAAAAGATTTCCCTCTCTAAATATCGTTGCTGGTAATGTAGCTACAAAAGAGGGAGTAAGAAGTCTAATAGAGGCAGGAGCGAATATCGTAAAAGTAGGTATTGGGCCTGGGTCTATCTGCACTACACGGGTGATAGCAGGAGTAGGTGTTCCACAGATTACAGCTATTGCCGAATGTACAGAAGAAGCGGAGAAATGCGGTGTGAAAATAATTGCAGATGGTGGAATTAGGTATTCTGGCGATATCGTAAAAGCCCTTGTTGCTGGAGCAAGCACAATAATGGTAGGCAGTATCTTTGCCGGAACAGAGGAAAGCCCAGGTGAATCCATCATCTATCAGGGAAGAAAGTACAAGGTTTATCGAGGTATGGGTTCATTGGGTGTAATGGAACAAGGGACAAGAGATAGATACTTTCAGGAAGACATAGGCATAGCAAAGCTTGTTCCGGAAGGAATAGAGGGCAGAGTTCCATACAAAGGAATGGTAGGAGATGTTTTATATCAACTTGTAGGAGGGCTAAAATCTGGGATGGGATATGCAGGATGCAAAACAATTGAAGAGTTGCGTACAAAACCAGAATTTATACCCATTACCTACGCCGGGCTAAGAGAGAGTCATGTGCATAATATAATTATTACCAGAGAGGCACCAAACTATTGGTTAGAGTAATCCGTCTAATATCTATTGTCTGTTTGCTGATTATTGTATGTTCGATATCGCAAGCCAGGGATATTGAAATATACTTTACCCCCAGTGAAAAAGCAGTTTACATCATAGGGCAATATATAGAAGAGGCTAAGAAAAGCATTGATGTTGCCATGTATTGCTTTACATCAAGGAAATTAGCTTGGAAAATCTCCGACGCTAAAAAAAGAGGGGTAAAAATAAGGGTTTTGATGGATGCACGCCAGGGTAATTTCTTAGAGAACAAATATACAAAATCTCTATTTCTTAAAAAAAGAGGGGTAGATGTAAGATTTGCAAAGCCTTGTGTTTATAAAGATTTCGAGGGGATAATGCACAACAAGTTTTCCATTATAGATAAAAAGATCGTCATTACCGGCTCATTTAACTGGACGGCATCTGCCTATACAAGAAACAATGAAAATATAGTGGTTTTAAAAAGAGTAGATGTAGTCAACCTATACGAACAAAATTTTGAAAAATTATGGAAGAAAAGTCAGCCTTTAAAGTTCAATGTAGAATCGTTAAAAGTAATAAATGCGGAAGATGTAGGCGAGATACTGGCAAACACTGAAAAATATGTCAGGATAAGAGGAAAAATTTCAGAGGTTTATTTTTCTCCGTCTCACACCTGTTTTTTACATTTTCAAAACAACAAGCAGTTAAAGATTGTCATATTCAAAAATACACAAATGCACTATGATCCTGCTGTTCTCCATGAAAGAACGGTAGAGATATGGGGCAGAATATCCAATACTGAAAAATACGGATTGGAGATAATCGTAGATATGCCGGAGCAGATAAGGATATTATAAACTATTACCTTTGCTTTTTTGAGTAATAAAAGCTGCTCTTAAATCATATAAAGCATCTTCCAATATTTCTATTTCTTCATCGGCAAGATTACCTCGCGTTTTTTCCTTCAATACTTCCAAAAGACCAATAGTTCCCCTTGCCGATTCCAAACTCTCTATCTTCTTACCACTAAATGGATCAGCTATCATTCCTAACTGCACATAGCCTGCTTGAGCAAGGGACAAAACAAGTTGGGTAAATGTAGCTTTATCTTTCATCTTCTTCTCCAATATAGGTTGCTTTAGAATTATCACTTTCCCACACACCTACGCATTT
>JAGMDW010000129.1 GCA_023128455.1 Desulfurellaceae bacterium | reverse complement strand
TATAATGAAGGTAAATAGGATGATGAACCTCGTAAGATATTTATTTCACAAGGTGGAAATAAGGGGGTAGTTATTGTGAATATTAATAAAACTATTCGTGTCAAAGCCAATTGGGATGAAGAGGCGCAAGTTTGGGTTGCCACCAGTGACGATGTGTCTGGTTTGGCAACAGAGGCAGAAACCTTAGAACAGCTCATAAAAAAACTACAAATAATAATCCCAGAATTACTGTATGTAAATGGATTGATCAATGAGGATGAACAGGGTGAAATACCTTTTCACCTTCTCAGCGAACGCACTGAAACAATTAAATTCGGAGCTTGACAAGTGGCAGACTACACACCTGCGCTTAAAAAGATACTTCAGCAAGCAGGATGTTATCTCAAAAGGCAGGGTAAAGGCGATCATGAAATATGGTATAGTCCAATTACCAATCATCATTTTGTAGTTGATAATAAGATGAAGTCACGCTACACGGCCAATGCTGTATTAAAACAGGCAGGTTTACCCAAACGGTTTTAATGGAGTTTTTAGAAAATAAAAAGGAAATTCTATATAGAATGAAAATTTATGATTTTGCAAAAAATGGATTATATTGTAAAAATAGTGAATGGGGTTAGGGTGAATAGGTGGAATGATGAATAAAAAAAGAATTGTTCTTTTGAAAAAGATACGGGAAGCCCTGAATAAGATAGTGCAAAACGGAACGATAATTCTTTTTGGTTCACAAGCTCGCAGACAGGCAACCCCTGATTCTGATTGGGACATTCTTGTTCTTGTTAGAGAAATTAATCCAGATATTAAGCACGAAATTAGAAAAGTTCTTTATGATATAGAACTTGAAAACGATGTTATCATCAACCCTCTTATTATTTCCAAACAAGAATGGGAAAATGGACTTTTTCGTAAGCATCCCATTCGCAAAAATGTGGAAACTGAAGGAGTGGTGCTTTCATGAATGAAGACCTCATTAAATATCGTTTAAGTAGAGCAAAAGAAACTCTAAAGGATGCAGAAATTCTTATTTCCAACAATCGTTTAAACTCAACTGTTAATAGAATTTATTATAGTCTTTATTATGCAGTTTTAGCTTTGTTAGAAACAAAAGAGCTTGCGAGCTCAAAGCATTCTGGAGTTCGTGCTCTTTTTAATCAATATTTTGTTAAAACCGGCATTGTATCAAAAGAAACAGGCCGATTTTTCAGCGAGTTATTTAACGATAGACAAGAAGGAGACTATGTAGATTACACAAAGTTTGAGGTTAAAGATGTGAAGAATAAGTTTGAGAAGTGTAATTTCTATATTGGTGAAATTGAGCAGATAACGGAGAAAACA
>JAGMDW010000128.1 GCA_023128455.1 Desulfurellaceae bacterium | reverse complement strand
ATGGCATCTTTAATATTTTCAATTGCTTCTTCTATGGTGTTTCCTTGAGAATGACAACCAGGAATAGCTGGACAATGAATTACATAACCAAAATCTTCACCTTTTTCAATTATTACCCTATAAGTCATTTTTGTACCTCCTTACAATTCGTTATCATCCTTTATCTATTTATTGTATTTATCGTAATCAACTTCTATACCATTTTCTAAAGAAGTTTTAGCATTCCAGCCAAGTTCACTGATCCTTGATACATCCAGTAATTTCCTTGGCGTTCCCCGTAGAAATAAAATTTAAAATCAGCTAATTAGTGTGAGTGTAGGGGAAGAAGTGATGAGTAACTCGTGAGTCGTGATTCGTAATTCGTGAGTCGTGTCCATCCTGTTCACTATTTACGGCTTACTATTCACTATTCACAGACTCGAATGGATTTATAATCTTGAGACTATCCTCAATTATTTGCCCATGTTGCATATCTTCTGTATATAAAATATTACAGCCATTTTCTAAGGCAGAGGCAATAAATAACCCCGCCGCAAGCAGCGGGGCATCAATCAATGTTACTCCTGCGAAGCTTGTCCTCGACCTGATCGGGGAGCAGGAGTCTATTCCTGTAGATTCCCGCTTTCGCGGGAATGACGCAGCAAGCTGCGGGGAATTAGACCCAAAGAGAGATTAAATTTTGGTCTATTAATAACTGAAATAATTTCTTGAAGTTGCTCATCAGAAGCGACAACCCTAACCTTTTTGTTTAAATGCTCTTCCAGACCACAAAGGGCTTTGCCTATAAGAAAGCTTATCCAAATATTTGTATCTATTACTACTCGCAAAAATATCTTTTTTCCCTTTCCTTTTCTACTTCCTCGCTAATATCTTCTGTTGTCAAAGGAATATTTCTTCTTTTGTTTATAAAATCCTTAAACCGTTTTTTTAGAGTTAAATCATCCAGGTATTTAGCAGGCTCGTTTTTCTCTTCAAGACTTAATTGGCATATCAAATCTTTAATTTGATTTATGCCTACCTTTATTGCTGCTGGCATATAGAATACCTCCTTAAAAGCAATTGTGCCTTCTATAATATAACGCACTTTCCGAATATTCAATCGCACTTTGGCGAATAGCGTTTAGCGGGAAGTGCTAAGTGGGATTGTAGGCCAGTTAACATTTTCAAAATTTCGTCGATTTCGTTGATCCACTTAAAACTCCCTCTTTTCTTATATATTCTATTTCCATACCGATATAAATCTGTGTAATTAGTTCAGCAGCAGATCCTTTGGCTATTTCAAGAAATCTTAGTTTTTCTTTTTGAGATTTTTTCTCCATACCTTCGGTTTAACCCGTGAAATAATTTTTCATCCTATTCTTTAAATATCGCTTGCCATAAGTTGATTTTTACCCTGTGAAGCATTTCACGGGGTGAATAGTAGACAAGTTCAAATGGTAATCTATTTTTTGTTGATTCAACTTTACCATCATTGTGGTCCTTAAATCTTCTTGGAAGATCCTCCGTAAAACCTATATATAATTGGCTGTCTTTCAAACTACGTATAACATATACATAATACATGATATTATTTCACGGGTCAGGCCCTGATACAGTCGTTCCTCCCTACCCTGATACGCTTCGCTAC
>JAGMDW010000127.1 GCA_023128455.1 Desulfurellaceae bacterium | reverse complement strand
TATGCAGTTTTTCTGCACGATTTTGGGAAGGGAGCAAAAGGATTTCAAGAAGAGTTGAAAACTGGCAAGAGATGGAATTATAGACATGAAATCCTTTCAGCTGGATTTGTATCCTCACTTGAGTTATCGGAAGATGATAAAAGGGCAATAGGGCTTGCTATAATAACACATCATAAAGACATACAGGAACTGAGAGAAAAATATGCTACATATCCAAAAGATAACCCCGGTTTTAAAAGATATAAAGAAAAAATAAGAGAGCTTGATTTGGCTCAATTAAACAACATACTTGATTATATTCCAGAATTCAGCAAGAAATATCTGGGCAAAAAGCTTTCCAATTATCATTATATCAATAACTGTGATGATTTAATGAATGTTTATAAAGAATATGTATTACCTTATTATAAAGAATATAGATTGGAGGAATTCAGTCCTTTACACAGAAAATATGGGATATTTATGAAGGGGTTTTTGACTGCTTCTGACCATCTTGCATCTGCTGGAATAGAGGAGATAAAAAGAGCCGTTGATATAGATACCTATATACAATTTGAAGATCCAACTTCGGTTCAAAATAAAGCAAAAAACCACAAAGGAGATCTTTTTATCATCTCTCCAACTGGAAGTGGAAAAACAGAAGCCGCTTTATTTTGGGCAAACCACAATCAAAATTATATAAGAGCAAAAAGAACTTTTTATATACTTCCTTACACAGCAAGTATAAATTATATGTATAAACGGTTTGTAAAATTGCTTGGTAGTGATGAATTAGTTGCAGTTTTACATGGAAAGTCATCATATTTTCTTTACAAATATTTTTCTGAAAGTAGTGAGGATATCCCGTATGACAAGGCAAAAGATTATGCAAAAAAATGTCAGAGTCTTGCAAAAAAGATCTTTAAGCCATATAAGATTTTGACCCCATTTCAAATAATAAAAGCATTTTTCAATCTAAAAGGATTTGAGCGAAATATTTCTGAAATGGCAGGAGGACTCTTTATATTTGATGAAATTCACTCTTATGACCCGCACACTACGGCTTTAATTTTGCAAACTGCCAAATTTATAAAAAATGAATTAAATGGTAACTTTTTGCTTATGACAGCAACAATGCCATCTTTTTTAGAAAGATATTTTATGAAAGAGCTAAATATCAATAGTGAAATAAGAATGGGAAATCAGGAGCTTGAGGAATTTACTCGTCACAGGATAAAGATCCTTGAAGGTAGCATTGAAGACCATATCCCTCTTATTAAAAAAGATATAGAAGTAGGTAAAAAGGTACTTGTTGCAGTTAATACAGTAAAGCAGGCACAGGATGTTTATCAGAAATTAAAAGACATAAATCCCAACAGTGCTTTATTGCATAGCAGGTTTATTTTAAGAGATAGAGAGAAAATTGAGTCTTCACTAAGCGACAAAAATCTTCTTGTTGGCACTCAAGTAATTGAGGTATCACTTAATATAGACTATGATGTGTTATATACAGAGTCTGCACCTATTGATGCTTTGTTGCAAAGATTTGGTAGGGTAAATCGTAGAGGCGAAAAATGCATTGCGCCAGTTTACATATTTACAAGAGGCACTGGGATAGGCTTAGTTTACAGTAAAGTAAGAACATCGGATAGCATAGAGGTTTTTAAAAATATTGAAATCTTGAATGAGTCAAAGATACAAAGCTTGATTGATGATGTTTATAAAAATGGCTATTCAGAAGAAGAACAAAGGGTATTAAAAGAGGTTTCTGAGAACTTCCAAAGTTTTTATCGAAGCAATGTTCCATTTATAGATTCTAATAAAGAAGAAGATAATTTTTATAGTCTTTTCAAATCCGTAGAGGTGTTGCCTTTATGTTTCTATGATGAATATATGAATGAGATTGAAAATAAAAGATTTTATGAGGCGATGAAGTATATTCTCCCAATATCTTTAAATCAATATATGTATTTGCTGAAAAATGATAGAATCTCAAAAACTGACAACGGAGTTGTTGTAGATGCTGTATACGATAATGAACTGGGATTGCTTATTGATAAACAAAGCTCAGCGTTATCAATATGATTGAGCGGCGTATTACTGGTAATCTCGTAAATGCATATTATATCTGCCACAGGAAACTGTGGCTTTTTGCACATGAGATTAATCCACCTTCAAATAATCCATATCTTGAAATAGGGACATTGATTGGAGAAGAATCCTACAAAAGAGAAAGAAAAGAAATCCAAGTAGGAAATATGAAAATAGACCTTATTAAAAAAGAAAGTGGAAATGTCGTTGTTGCAGAAATTAAAAAGTCATCCAAAGGCAAAGACGCCGCAAGAATGCAGCTTTTGTTTTATCTTTATCAGTTAAAAAAGGAGGGAATTGATGCTCAAGGTGAGCTTCTTATCCCCAAAGAAAAGAAAAAGATTTCTGTAGAATTAACTGACGAACTAATAGAGAAACTAAAAACAGCGATTGCAGAGATAGGAGAAATTATTTCTAAAGAAGAACCGCCGTTGCCGAAGAAAATCCCCTTTTGTA
>JAGMDW010000126.1 GCA_023128455.1 Desulfurellaceae bacterium | reverse complement strand
GGCAGGACTCGAACCTGCAACCTAGTGGTTAACAGCCACCCGCTCTGCCAATTGAGCTACCGAGGAATAAGAACATGAAATTTACATATTATCTGACAAATCATAGATTTGCCAGCAATTACTTAAAAGTAATTGTCTGAAGGTGAAAGTCAAGCCCGCAGGATTAGTTCCTGCGGGCTTTTTTCTTTTTCTTATTCTGTGATTTCTACTTCTTTAAAGCCTTTTCCTGGATAAGCTTTGGCAAATCCCATTACTCCGCCTGCGAGTATGAGTTTTTTATCTCTATCAGAAAGTTCATATACAAGAGGAATGTCGATGTTTTTTGTTTCATCTGTCATGATTATTTCGCCTTTATCCTCAATTAATGCCTTTCTTGTGTCTTTGAGTGTTAGCTTGTCTTCTTGATCAATCTTATCGTAATCATCAGGATTTTTATATATAAGAGGCAAAATACCAAAATTTATCAAATTTGCTTTATGGATTCTTTCAATAGCTTTGGCTACTACTGCTTTTACTCCTAAATACATCGGACATAAAGCGGCATGCTCACGGGACGAACCCTGACCATAGGAATCTCCTGCTACAATAACTGTATATTCACCTTTTTCTTTAATCTCTAATGCTCTTTGAGGAAAACTTGGGTCTAATGTTTCAAATACATAGTTAGCATATTCAGGAACATTTGATCTATATTTCAATCTGGTGCCAGCAGGTGAAATGTGATCAGTGGTGATTTTATCTCCTACCTTAATTGTTGCCTCGGCTTTAATTTCACTTGGCAGTGGTTCTGCTAAAGGTGCTTCCTTAATATTTGGGCCTCTATATAGTTCTACTTCACTTCCATCTAATGGTGGTGTAATTACAGAACTATCATCAACATGGAAGTATTCCGGCAATTCAAACTGGGGGTACTCAATGCTGAATTTTTCTTTTAGGTCTCTTGGGTCTGTTAATACCCCGGTTATAGCCGTAGCGGCGGCTGTTTCTGGGCTTACTAAATAGATTGTTCCGCTTAATGTGCCTGACCTGCCAAAGAAGTTTCTATTGTTTGTTCTCACACTTATGCCATCACTCTTTGGTGCATAACCTATGCCGATACAGAAACTACAGGAGGGTTGAGCTAATACTGCACCAGCAGCAATGATCTTAGAAAGCCAGCCTTCATCTGCTCCCATTCTGAATACCTGCTTTGAACCTGGGACATATACAAGTTGTATGTTGGGATGGGCATGTCTTCCATCCAAAATCTCTGCTACGATTCTACCGTCTTTATAAGAGGAATTTGTGCAGCTTCCTATACAGACCTGATCCACAACCATGCCTTCAATCTCTCTTATCTTTACTACATTTCCCGGTGAATGAGGTTGAGCGACCATAGGTTCCAGCTCATCCATGTTTATTTCTATTACTTTATCGTAAGTGGCATCAGGATCAGGCACAATTTCCTTCCAATCTACTTCTCTGTGCTGAGATTTTAACCATTTTCTTGTAGTGTTATCGGAAGGAAACACAGATGTAGTTACACCTAATTCCGCACCCATGTTAGTTATCGTAGCTCTTTCTGGCACACTTAGCGTTTCTACGCCAGGACCGAAGTATTCAGCTGCCCATCCTACATTGCCTTGTGTAGTGAGAATTTGTAACACTCTAAGTATTATATCTTTTGCTGTGACAAACGGAGGAAGGTTGCCTGTTAAATGTATGCCTACCACCTTTGGACAGGTGAGGTAAAAAGGCATACCAGCCATGGCTGCAGCTACATCCATTCCTCCTACTCCGATGGCGATTTGTCCTATTCCGCCACCGGTTGGTGTGTGAGAATCTGAACCCAAGAGTATTGTTCCTGGTTTTCCGAATCTTTCTACCTGTACCTGATGACAGATACCATTCCCGGATCTAGAATAAAACTCACCGTATTTGGCGGCAAATGTCTGCAGATATTTGTGGTCATCTGGGTCTTCAAAACCCATTTGAACGGTTTTGTGGTCTATATAGCTGACGGCAAGGTCTACTTTTGATCTATCTGCTCCCATCTGTTCGAATTCCAAATCTGCCATTGTTCCTGTGGCATCCTGAGTAAGAGTTTGGTCGACTTTAACAGCCACCGGCTTTCCAGCAGCAAGTTCGCCTTCTACAATGTGTTGCTTTAAAATCTTCTGCACTACATTAAGTCCCATCTCTTCTCCTCCTTAACATATTTTTTTCTTTATATTTTTATACATATTTTCCATTTAAATGTCAAAGTGTTTTTCAGTTCTTCGTACAAAATCTATATAGAAAATTTTTATGATTTCTATGTTTTCTCATGGATCAGTCTTTTTTAATTTAGGAAAATAACTTAAAATTTCTTAAAATTAAAATGTGATAATTTTACAAATTGCCGTAAAAACCTCCAGAAAAACTGGAGGTTTTATGACATTTTTAAATAGTAATCACACAAAACACAAGGTTTGCTTGACAAACTGTATTATTTAAGTTAAATAAAATAGTATGGTAGGCGTAGATGTTGGTATATGGTCGACAAAAGTAGTTGAGTTGCAGCGAAAGGGGGGAACTTATGAGCTAAAAAAGGTTTATATGTTTCCTACAGATCGTTCTATTTTTGCGGAAGAAGGAAGGGAAATACAAAAAGAGATGTTTGTACATTTCTTAAAATATACTGTGCGTCGTTGCAAATTACGCTTTAAGAAAATAACAATTTCTCTTAACAATGAAAACTGTATTGTTAAATATACTCGGATACCTCAAACCCCTGAGGATCAGATGGAAAATCTTTGTTGGAGAGCAATAGAAGGTAATGTTCCATTTAACAAACAGGAGACAAATATAGATTGCAAAATAACGGATATAAATGAAGAAACAAAGGATATGGGTGTTGTTATTGCAGCAGCAAAAAAAGATCTGATTGAAAATCTTATGGATGTATTTAAGAAAGCGGGGGTAAAATTAGCTATTATTGATGCGGACGATCTGGCTTTATACAATATATGGGAAGCGAACTATGCCTTAGAAAGTGAGAAAAATGTGTTAATCGTAGACATAGGGGCAAAGCTTACCAAAATGTCAATTATTATAGATGCAAAACCTTGCTTTGGCAAAATGTTTTATATTGGTGGATGTGATGTAACGGATGCAATTCAAAAAGGAATTGGGGTGGAAGAAGCTGAAGCAGAACGCATGAAGATAAAATTAGCAGAGGACCTGCCTGTTGAGAGAAAAGAGGAAATCTCTAATATCTCTCGCGAAAAAATGGATAGTTTGTTTAAAGAGATAAAAAGTTCGGCAGATTTCTTTTATCGGAAGGAAGGCGAAGAATTTCCCCCGATAGAAAAGGTTTTTTTATGCGGAGGAAGTAGCGAGTTGCCTTTTTTGAAAGATGTGGCTAAACAGTACTTTAATGTTTCTTCTGTTGAGAAATTCAATCCGTTTGATGTGTTTGTTGTAAAGAAAGGTTCTTTGGAGTATATAGAAAAAAAAGCAGCGAGTTTTGCTATTGCTGCTGGATTGGCTCTAAGACAATGATTGAGATTAATTTAATAAAAAAACAGGAAGTAAAAAGAAAAATAAAGTGGTTTTTAATCATTATTATCTGTGAGATTGTTTTCATTGCCGCAGTTGGTGGATGGCAGTATTCTAAGATTGTAAGCCTAACAAAAGAGAAGGAAAATTTAAATTATGTAGAGGGTAAATTGGCGGATTTAAAAAAGGATTTATCGGTGACTAAGAAAAAGGTAGAGGTAGTAAAGAATTTGAGCAGAAATAGGGGTAAAATGATTTATGTGCTTAGATCTGCTGTGAATGATTTGCCCTATGATGCATGGTTAACAAATTTTTATCTAAAAGGAAACAAGATTTCTATTAACGGAAGGGCTAAAGGGGCAGAAACTGTGGCTGTATATGTGAAAAATTTGTCTGTAGATAAAAAGTTTTCTAATGTTTCTTTTAGGGATTATGGTATCAGAAAAAACAATAGCTATAAACTACAGGCAGTATATGATTTTTCGGTGGGTTGTGATGTCAAAGGTAAGTAAGACACTATCTCAAAACAAGAAGGTTATTGGAATTATAGTGATTATCGTTGTTTTCGTTTTGTGGTATTTCCTGCTTTTTACGCGTTTTAGCGGACAGATACATGAATTATCTGCCGATGTTGATAGATTGAACAGGATAGAAAACAACGATATTCCGCAGTTGCAAAGTAAGATCAAGCGGGGAAAACAGTTGCTTAATAAATATGCATCCATTTTGCCAGCGAAGGGAGGAGTGCCTAGTCTTCTTACAAATATTTGCTTAGTTGTAAAAAATTGCGATGTTAATCTTTTTTCTTTCAACCCGCAAAAAGAGGAAGATAAAGGCTTTTATATAAGTGTGCCGGTAAGATTAAGAACAAGGTCTACATTTGGGAATTTATCTCGTGTATTTTCTAACTTTCTGAATATGAAAAAGATAGTGGATGTAGAAAGTTTTTCTCTAACCAATCCAAAATTACAGAAAGACGGAACTGTCCTTATTGATGGAGATTTTATATTAATGACTTATTATCTTAAGGAAGGGAAATGAAAAGGTTCTTTTTACTGTTGTGCATCTTGTACTTTTTGGGAATATTTTCGTTCAATGCTATAGGTATGTCTCGTGATCCCTTTCTTGATCCCATAAAATACAAGGAATTGATGGAAAAGAGAGGAGGGGAAGTAAAGAAGGGGATAGTAATTTCTCCTTCAAGGATATCTGTAAAGATGATTGTATGGGGTCAAATGGGAAGACATGCTTTGCTTTTGAGATCTGACGGTACAGCACGAACGGTTAAGAAGGGCAATAAGATATGGGGTTTTAAAGTAAAGGAGATTAAAAAAGACCAGGTGCAGCTTATAAGGGACAATAAATTGTATATTTTGCCACTATTTGAAGAGTAGAGGTGTATAATGCATAATATGCGTAATTTTTTCATACTTTTGTTGTGTTTTGTTGGTTTAAGTTTGACAGTTTATGCAGGAGGCGCGAAGGCTGTAAATAAGTCTCCTGAAAAGGCTCGCATCTCATTTGATGTGAGAAATGCAGATATTAAAGATGTTTTATCAGTGCTCGCTCGTGTAAGCGGATTAAATATTATTACCAGCGATGAAGTTAAAGGAACATTGACCATGCGCCTGGAAAATGTTCCGTGGGATCAAGCATTGGATCTTATATTAGCACAGAAAGGGTTGGCCTCTGAGAGAATAGGTAATGTGTTGAGAATAACCACATCCCAAAGATACATTTCTGAGAAGCAAGCAAAACGCAGGGCAATAGAAGAAGAGAAAGAATCAGAGAGACAGAAGAGGTCAATTACAGCCGTTATAAAGCTAAATTATGCAAAAGCAGATTATGCGCGAAACATCATAACTATGTTGGTGTATGGCAAAGGAGCCAAACCAGGCTTGATTGTAGCAGATGTAACGAACAACAGTATCATTATTCGTGACATAAAAGAAAATATTATTAAGGCCAAGAGGATAGTGAAAGATATTGATATTCAGAGAAAACAGGTAGAGATAAATGCTCGTGTAGTTCAGGTGTCTAAGCCATTTGAGAGGCAACTGGGTATAACTTGGGGAGTAACTTACGAGACAACTGCTGGTGATCACACCTCTTTAGATACAGGTTATATCGTAAATTTACCCAGTAGTGCTGCTACCGGAGGCATATTTGATCTGGTTATAGGTAAAATAGGGCCAGGGGCGAATTATAATCTTGACCTGCAATTAGAAGCATCACAGACGCAAGGTTACTCGAAGATTATTTCTACTCCTCATATAATTACATTAGACAATGAAAAAGCAAAGATAGAGAGTGGTTTGGAGATTCCATATCAGGAAAAAACAGGTGAAGGGAACACCTCTGTGACATTCAAAAAAGCAGTGCTAAAATTGGAGGTTACTCCCCATATCACTCACAATAATAAAATTATGATGGAACTAAAGATAACCAAGGATTCTCCGGATTGGGCTAATGTAATCTCTGGAACTGGAGAACCCCCAATAAAGAAAAATGAGATAACTTCTATGGTGATAGTAGATAATGGTCAAACCGTCGTTATCGGCGGCCTAATAGAAGAGACAAGGGCAAAAACTACCACCGGCGTTCCTGGGCTTATGACTATTCCCCTTTTTGGGTGGTTATTTAAATCAGAGCACCTACAAAATCCACATGATGAACTGCTGGTGTTTATAACGCCAAAGGTAATTCCCATCCGTTAAAATTGATTGTAAATAGAAAAGCATACCACGATTATGAGATATTGGAGACCGTTGAGGTTGGCATTGTCCTCAGAGGGGCAGAGGTAAAATCATTAAGAGAGGGAACGGCAAATTTAAAGGGCAGTTATGCTGATATTAAAGATGATGAGGTATGGCTTCTAAATTTTCATATAAGTCCTTATCCTCAAGCAGGAATATTTAATCCCGATCCATATAGAGATAAAAAATTACTTCTTCATAGGCGGCAGATAAGAAAACTTACGGATAAAATCAAAGAAAAAGGATTGACTCTAATTCCTCTTAAGGTGTATTTTAGAAATGGTAAAGCAAAGGTTCAAATGGCGTTAGTTAGGGGAAAGAAAATGTATGACAAAAGAAGGGTTTTAAAGGAAAAAGAGTTAAAGAGGGAACAAGAGAGGG
>JAGMDW010000125.1 GCA_023128455.1 Desulfurellaceae bacterium | reverse complement strand
CTCTCGGCAGGTTTTATAGCCAATGCTGCATGCTCACCCAGGCGATATTCTATTCTCTGATCATATTCACATCTCCAGCATTCATAGTTGTTAGGGCATAATTTGTTGGAGACAACACCCATGAGCATGTAGCGACATTCCCGCTGCACTCCTAAATTTCTTCTCAGTTGAGCAACTCTTGTGGTTTCATTCTGAATATGACCGGTAGGACAAACATAAGTGCATGCACCGCAGGCTAAACATTTATCCCACATCCGTTCAAATGGAATATCAACCTTTCGCTCCGTTCCTCGTCCTACGAAATCAATGGCTCTTGCACCCACCAACTCATCACATGCCCTTACACATAATCCACAGAGAACGCAGTCTTCTTTTTTATCAAATATCTTAAACCTTGTCTCTGTAACTCCGTATTGTTCACACAATTCTCTTACTTTTTTATTTTCCGGGCATCTTGCTAAATAAAGTTCCAGAAGAATTTTTCTGCCATTTACCACAGGTTCAGAATTTGTCTTTACTATCATGTCTTCTGCTACCGGAGTAGAACAAGATGACAACAACCTTGTTCTACCACCCATTGTAGTTTCTACAACACACAGGCGGCAGGCTCCATAGGGTTTAATTGCCTCATTATGACAGAGTGTAGGTATTTCAATGCCTGCGCTTTTAGCTGCCTCTAATATCGTTGTTTCTTCTTCTATTTCTATCTTTTGACCATCTATTTCCAGTTTTACCATAATATTTACCTCCAATTAATTTATTCTTCCTCTTCTCGTAGGTCACAACGCAGACAGCGTTTTGCCTCAGCCATAGCATCTTCTTTGCTAATAGTAGATTCCACCTCTAAAAAATCCCCTCTTCGTTCTTCAATAGACAGATGTGGTATCGTAACTCGTGGCTGTTTTGCCAGAGCTTCCATTTCCTCAGGAGAAAACTTCAGAGGTTCCACATTTTCTGTGGGGAAACTCACCTTATACTCTCTCTCTAAAGATTTACCATTTATATAGCGATCAATGGATTCTACTGCAACCTTTGCTGCACCTATTGCTTCTACTACTGTTGCTGGACCGCTCACTACATCTCCGCCTGCGAATACACCTTCTCGGGAGGTAGCTAAGGTATCAGGGTCAACTTTAAGAGTGCCATTTTTTTCTACTTCTAACCCATCTGTTCCTTCAAGAAAAGTCAAATCGGGCTGCTGTCCAATGGCAGGAATTAGTGTATCTACCGGGACTGTAAACTCTGAACCCTCAATGGGAATTGGTCGGGGTCGACCACTTGCATCTATCTTTCCTAGTC
>JAGMDW010000124.1 GCA_023128455.1 Desulfurellaceae bacterium | reverse complement strand
CGACATATCTCGTTGCTTTTTCCTCGTCTTCAGGGATATATTTTTTTAATCGATTGAAGAAGCCAGAAATGCCCTGCAAGACATTTTTGATTTCGTGAGTTACTGATGCTGTTACCTCTCCTAATTTTTTGAGAGATTCAGTCTGGAGAAGCTGAGTTTGGGCAGATATAAGCATTCTGTTTAATTGTTTGTATTCTTCAATATTTAATAGGTTGTCTATGGCTATCGCCGCACGATTGGAAAGGAGTAAAAGTATATTGAGATCATTTTCTGTGATAGGTTTCTTGTTGAAATAATTATCTGCAAGTATAAATCCAATGAGATTGCCTCTGGAGATAAGAGGAGAAATCGCAAACTCTTCTAAGCTTATTTTAGCCGTTATTTGTTTGTCTATATCTTTTGCCTGTTTGGCTTTTAATAATACTGCTTGTTTTGTTTGCAAAAACTTTTGAATAAAAGAACTTTCTTCTATATGATATTGGATGCTTTGTATCTCTTTGCAAAAATTGCTTTGGCTTTGTGCTTCTATATCTATTTCATTCAAGAGCCATTCGCTCATTTTCCCTTTCAGATTTAAATTTTTCAATCCATCCCATATACAAGCGGCTTCTTTTGCAGAATCTGGGCCGATACCCAATATGCCTTTTACTATACCTTCTTTTTTATCTATCAGAAAAAGGGCTGCTCTGTTAAATCCCAAACCATCACCTAATGTCACGGAAGTGAGAATAATATGAAACAATTGTTCTATATCATCGGTAGAGCTTATTGCTATGCCTGCTTCGTATAAAAGCTTAAAGTAATCTGTTTCTCTCATTTTTTTATTGCTTTTTTGTATAACCTAATATATTTTTTAGCTTGTTCTTCCCATGACCAATCCATTTTCATATCTTGTTTTACCATTTTATTTAATGTTTTTTCGTCGTTATTATACAAGTATAATGCCTTTTCTATAGTATTACAAAGGGCATCTTTAGTATATGCTCTGAATGAGAAACCAGTACCTTCTTTCTTTTTAAGATTATAATTCTTTACACTGTCTTTCAGTCCACCCGTTGCTCTTACTATAGGAATAGCGCCGTACCTGTAGGCAATAAGAGGGCCTAATCCACAGGGTTCATATAGAGAAGGTGTAAGGAAGAAATCACAGGATGCGTATATTTTGTGGGCTAATGCTTCATCGAATCCTATCTTTACGGATACCTTATTCTTATAACTTTGAGAGATTTCCTGCACTGCTTTTTCATATTGTTTGTCTCCTTTGCCTAAGATAATGAACTCCATTCGGTATTTTTTTAGCAGTGTTTGCATAGCGGGAATAACAATATCTATCCCCTTTTGTTTGGCAAGCCTGCTGATTATTCCTATTAATGGATAATCTCTATATGTTAGCTTCATCTCTTTTTGCAGATTTTTTTTATTTATCTTCCGCGCAGATATTTTTTTAGGTGTATAATTTGCATAAATTAAGGGATCTTTTTTCGGGTTCCATTTCTCATAATCAATGCCATTCATTATGCCATACAGGTCTTTGCCTCTCTTTCTCAAAATACCATCCAATCCTGCCCCATAATCTTTGGTTTGTATCTCTTCTGCATAAGTTTTGCTTACGGTATTTATAATGTCTGAAAAGACAATACCTGCCTTTAAGTAACTTATTTTCCCATAAAATTCCAATTCTTCCATATTGTAAACACTCTGAGGCAAGCCTGTCATTGGCAGAGAAATAGGATCGAATAAGCCCTGGTAGCCGATGTTATGGATGGTAAAGATGGTTTTCGTATGATGAAAAAATGGATCATCTTTGTACAGGGTTTTTAAGTATGCGGGTATGAGCCCTGATTGCCAGTCATTGCAGTGGATGATGTCTGGTTTATATCCTATTTGCTTGCAGTATTCAATAACCGCCCTACAAAAAAACGCAAATCTTTCTGCATTGTCTTCATAATCCTTTTCTTCCGTTCCGTATAGTCCTTCCCTATCATAGTATGCATCTTTTTCTATAAAGTAGGCTTCAATCCCGTTGTAATCTGCTTTCCATAGGGCAAAGCTTTCTATTGTGTCTTTTATCGGCACATCCAGATCCTGGTTTACTAATTTTAGAGAGAAATCTTTTTCCGTTACGCATCTATATTTTGGCGAGATTAGTTTCACATCTATTCCACTTTTTTGTAGAGCTTTGGGTAATGCTCCTGCTACATCAGCCAATCCGCCTGTTTTGGAAAAAGGGAAAATTTCTGATGAGACCAATAAAAGTTTCATAAATCCTCCTAATCGACAGTAAGGTTTTTCAGGAATTTTGTTGCTTCCTCTGGTGGTGTGGGGTTAATATAAAATCCGCTTCCCCATTCAAAGCCTGCTATCCGTGTCAGTCGGGGCATAATTTCTAAAAACCAGTGGTAGTAATCATCACACTTTTTTGTAAAGGGTGCATTCTGGAGAACAAAGTTATAGGGAGGATTGTCTAAAGCTTTGGCCAATTTTTTTATCGCAGACTTTAATATGCTCGCGAAATCATTGTATGTTTTCTCATTCTGCTGTTCATAATGGGTTTGGTGGCCCCTGGGTATTATTTGCATTTCAAAGGGGAAACGAGAGGCGAAAGGACACAGAGACACAAAACTATCATTTTCCTCAACTATTCTTTCTTGTGAATAAAGTTCTTGCTGCAGCATGTCGCATATTGCACATCTACCCCTGTAATCATAGTACATTTCTGCTCCCTTTATATTTTCGCTTACTCTTTTAGGTAAAATAGGAAGGGAAATAAGTTGAGAATGGGAATGTTCTAATGAGGCTCCGGCTAAAACACCAAAATTTTTGAATACTAAAACATATTTCATTCGTTTGTCTTTGTGCAGATCGGCGATGCGTTCCTTGTATGCAGTAACAATATTTCTCACCCTATAAAAAGGCATGTTCCCTGTCATTTCGTCATGGTTGGGTGTTTCAATTATCACTTCATGCGCTCCTATACCATTCATCATATCATACATGCCTATACCACGCTTATCAAGACCTCCTTCAATGCGTAATGCAGGAAATTTGTTTGGCACTACCCTTAGTTCCCAATTAGAGTCATTTGGGACACTTCCGACTTTTCTTACTGCATATATTTCTGGTGGGACATAGTTTTCATTTCCTGGATCGAAAGGACAAAAACCTCTTTTTCGCTCCGCCTTTTCTATCTTAAAATCTGTTGGTCTTCTACCTCTTTCAGTAGAGATGATTACCCATCTTTCGCATAAAGGATCCTTTCTTAACTCAGACATATTTCTGTTCCTACACCACTTTTGGTAAATATCTCTTCTAAGAGGGCGTGTTTTCTTTTGCCGTTAATGATGTGACATTTTTTTACGCCCGCTTTAACTACACTGATAGCACCCTCCAATTTAGGGATCATTCCTCCCTGTACTATGTTTTTTTCTATGAAAAATTTTGCTTTTTCTACAGTGAGAGAAGAAACCCTATTTTCACTTTCATCCATTACTCCATCCGTATCTGTAAGATAAATAAGCTTTTCTGCTTTTAAGCTTGTGGCTATTTCGCTTGCCACCGTGTCTGCATTGATATTGTAATTTTTACCATCTTCGCCAAAGCCAATAGGGGAAATTACAGGAATATATCCTGCTTTGGAGATGGTTTCTATGGGTAAAGGGTTTATGTTTATGATCTCTCCTACATATCCTAAATTTACATCATCTGTAATTTTTTTCTTTGCTTTTATCAATTTACCGTCTATTCCACTTATACCAATTGCTCTTCCACCCGTATTATTTATAGACATTACAATTTGTTTATTGATCTTTCCTGCTAAAACCATAGTTACTATTTCCATTGTTTTCTCATTGGTTATTCTTAACCCCTGATAGAAAGTTGTTTCTATGTCTAATTTATCCAGTGTTTCGCTTATTTCCTGTCCGCCACCATGTACTATTACAGGGTTTATTCCTACATATTTCAGTAGAACGATATCTTCACAAAAACTCTTTATTTCTCTCTGGGCACTACCCCCATATTTAACTATAAATACTTTTTCGCAAAACTTCCTTATATAGGGAAGCGCTTCTATAAGAATCTCAACTCTTTTTTTACTCATTTCCCAATTTCCCAACTTTTACAAAGTAAACTTTGATATATTGAAAGTCAAG
>JAGMDW010000123.1 GCA_023128455.1 Desulfurellaceae bacterium | reverse complement strand
TTTGATTTGTGTCATAAAAATTCCCCCTTAGAATCTTTACGACCAAATCTTCAATTTGTGTCATTCCGCCCTCCTTGTTTATATTATATCCGCTATTTTTAAATTTTCTACCTTATTATGGGAAAAGCAAGTGAAAAAAGGATAAAATTGTGATATATTCAGTGCATGAAAGATAAGCCACAATACATAGCGTTTGAGGGCATAGATGGTGCGGGCAAAACAACACAGGCAAAGCTTTTCCAGTCCTTCCTCGCATCTATCAACATAAAGAGTTTGCTGACGAAAGAGCCTGGAGGAACTCCTGTAGGAATAAAAATTAAAGAAATTCTTCTTGAAAATAAGGTTTATAAAGAAACGGAACTCCTACTATTTTTAGCGGATAGATCACAACATATAAGAGAAGTTGTAAAACCCAACATTGAAAAAAACTTTATCGTTGTGAGTGATAGATCCCTGTACTCTACCATTGCTTATCAAGGTTTTGGCAAAGGTATAGATGTGAAATTCCTACACAAACTCAGCAGCTTTACCAACAACAAACTCTTTCCTCAGCTGGTATTTTTGATAGACATGCAACCTGAGGTTTGTGTTATGCGCTGCAAAAAAAGGGATAAAGAAAAAAGTGAAAGCATATCCTTTCTAAAAAAGGTGAGAGAAGGTTATCTCAAGCTTTCCGAAAAAAAGACCTTTTTTATCGTGGATGGGCAAAAGGACATTGCAACCTTACATGAAGATATCGTAAAAATATGGAATAAACTATGAAGATGTTTTATCCTGCTTACATATTCGACACGGAATGGAACCAGGTTATACAATTTGTAGAGGAAACCCTGTGTAAAGATGAGATATGCAAAAAAAAGGTAAGGCAAAATCTGCATCCTGATGTTCATATCTTAAACAAAGATTCAATAGGCGTTGATGATATAAGAGAAATAAAGAAATCTCTTTTATACAAACCAATAGAAGGGGAGAAGAGTTTTTTTATACTTAAGATAAAAGGATTAACCGTACATGCTCAAAACGCTCTGTTGAAAATATTGGAAGAACCTCCTTCCTATGTATGTTTTATACTATGGGGCAGTCCTTTCCCCCTTTTAAACACAGTGCGCTCCCGGGCAATTTCATTTCATGGGAAGAAAGAAAGAGAAGATGTCTCTGAGTTTGTTCAAGTATTACAACAACACAATTTAAAACAGTATATGGAATTGGCAAATAGACTAACTGAGATAAAAGACAGAGACAAAATCTTTAGACTGATAGAGGCGGCAAGTTTGGAAATGTGCAAAGAACATACAGGATGTGCACAAATCAAAGATTTGAGCGTAAAAACCTCCAAGAAGGTTTTTGTAGCACAAAGCCTTGAAAAATTTTCCTTACACATTAAAAATTACAATATAAACATAAAATTGCTTTGGCTTTCTTTGTTTTTAAAATTATACAAGGAGTTTGGGAATGAAAGTAGCACTAGTTGAGTTTGCAAAAATAGGATCGCTCGTGCCATTTTTGATTTCGGAAACGGAAGACTTTTCCGCAGATGATAAAGTAGTTGCTGGATCAGAAAGAGGGCTTGCTATAGGCACAATAAGAAAAATTGTAGATTCCAATGATACAGACCTAAAACCGATATTGAGAAAAGCCACAGAAAACGATTTTTCTGTACAGGAAGAAAACAGAAAAATTGCTACTTCTGCTTCCCATGAATTTAGAAAAGAGGTAAAAAAATTGGGATTGGAGATGAAACTGGTGAAAGCAGAATATACACTGGATAGAAGTAAAATTGTGTTTTATTTCACTGCAGAAAAGCGCATTGACTTCCGACTGGTAGTTAGAATTCTTGCTTCCATTTTTAAAACGCGCATTGAAATGAGACAAATTGGCGTAAGGGACAAGGCAAAGATGATTGGAGGAATTGGTTTGTGCGGACAAGAACAGTGTTGCAGTAAGTTTCTAAGGCAATTTGGTGCTACCTCCGTAAAAATGGCTAAAGATCAAAATCTTAATCTCAATGTGCACAAGATCTCTGGTGCATGCGGAAGACTGATGTGCTGTCTGGCATTCGAGAATGGACTCTATGAGGATTTTTTAAAATACATTCCTCCTATTGGGAAAAAGATCAAACTGGGTGATATTGAAGGAGAAATAATTGCCGCCAACCCGTTTAAAAGAACAGTAATTATAAGAAGCGAGAAAAAAGACTACGAGGTAGAAGCTCATCTAATAAGTAATGAATCCAACAGTGGAGAATTGAGATGAATAAACATTTTTATATAACTACGCCCATCTATTATGTAAACGATGTTCCTCACATCGGTCATTCTTATACTACTATTGCCGCAGATACCTATGCCCGTTTTAAGAGGTTTTCGGGTGAAAATGTGTTTTTTCTGACAGGAACCGACGAACACGGGCAAAAAATTAAGAAAACTGCGGACAAAATGGGCAAAACACCCATTCAACTTGCAGACAATGTTGTGATAAGATTTAAGGATTTGTGGACTAAATTAAACATAACAAATGATGATTTTATAAGAACTACAGAAAAGAGACACATAGAAGCTGTGCAGGAGATATTTAACAAACTGTATAAAAAAGGTGATATATACAAAGACAAATATGAAGGATGGTATTGCGTTTATTGTGAATCTTACTTTGCAGATCTGGATGTAGGCAAAGAACATCTATGTCCGGATTGCGGAAGAAAAGTAGACAAATTAACGGAAGAAAGCTATTTCTTTAAACTTTCGAAATATGAAAAGCCGCTGCTCCAATATTACAAAGAGCATCCAGAATTTGTGATGCCACAATCCCGTTATAATGAAGTTACAAGTTTTGTTAAATCAGGATTAAAAGATTTAAGCATCACACGAACATCATTGGATTGGGGCATTCCCGTGCCTTTCGACAAAAAACATGTAATATATGTATGGTTTGATGCTTTATTCAACTATGTGAGTGGCATAGGTTATACCTATGATAAAGATAAATTCAACAGTATCTGGCCACCCGATGTTCACTTTGTAGGGAAGGATATTTTAAGATTCCATGCTGTTTTTTGGCCTGCTTTTCTTATGTCCGCAGAGCTTGCTTTACCTAAGCATATTGTTGCTCACGGTTGGTGGATGATTAAAGAAACAAAAATGTCAAAGTCATTGGGCAATGTAGTAGATCCTCTTGAAATGATAGAAAAATATACACGCGATGCCTACAGGTATTTTCTACTAAGAGAAGTACCTTTTGGTTTAGATGGAAACTTCAGCGAAGAAGCATTTGTCAATCGCTTAAATAGCGATTTAACAAATGATTTGAGCAACTTGCTGTGGAGGTTCCTGTCTATGGTAGAAAAATACAACCAGGGATTAATAAAAAAAGTGCATGTTGAAGACCGTTATTTAGAACAAGAAGGCAGAAAGGCAATAGAAAATATAAAACAATATATGAATAGATTTGCATTCAATGAAGCATTAGAAGAAATATGGTCACTTATAGGCAAAACAAATAAATATATTACAGATAAAGAACCATGGGTGCTAAAGAAAAAAGGGGAAGAAGAAGAATTGCAGGAGGTTTTATATAATATACTTTCTTCTTTAAGACTTATTTGTTTCCTAATTTCCCCTCTTCTGCCTGACACCGCTGATAAAATGTGGACACAACTGGGATTTTTGGGCAAAGTAACAGAAAAAACAATAAATGATATAAATTTAGATACAGAAGAGGTAAAAGTGGAAAAAAAGGAAATGCTATTTCATAAATTCGAAGAAAAAATAGAGAAAGAAGAAAAAATAAATATAGATGAACTCAAAAAGGTCAAACTCAAGGTAGCTAAGATTATCTCCTGTGAAGAGATAAAAGGTTCTCGTAAATTATGGAAATTAAAAATAGATGTGGGAGAAGAAAACTTAAGAACACTCGCCGCAGGCTTAAAAGATCGTTATTCACCCGAGGAATTAATAGGGAAAAATATTATAATTGTGAGTAATCTTAAACCTGTAAAGCTCATGGGCATAACATCTCAGGGAATGCTATTGGCTGCCGAAGACAAAAATAATATAAAATTACTTACTGTGGATGGAGACATAACACCAGGCTCAGATATACATTAAACTATTCTCCACGCCTTCTGTAGGAACAAGGGAAGTAAAAGGATAAAGAAAAAAATGGGTTTTTCCTTTTTTAAAGTGAAAATATATATGCTGGGGATATTTTATTTCTCCCACAATAGCTTCCACAAAGATATCTAAAGAATATAAACTACTATACACATTTAGAATACGCAAAATTGCTTTTCCTCTTTTTATCGAACACCTATGAGGCATGTTGGTTGCGATTGGGAAATCTATCTTTTTATAAAGCGGTTCTCTCTTTTCATTCTGCCTTTTTATCTTAAAATATTTTATACCATAGATTGTTCTTCCCTTTCTCTTCCACCTTCTTTCAAAATAGGTAACAACCTCTCGTTTGGAGTTTATATCAACTTCCCCTTTTCGAAAAAAACCGCTTTGATCCAAAAGCTCAACACTGTAGGCTAAATAAGGATAGTTATCAGTAACAAGTTCAAACGAACCGCCTTTCATTAGCTTGTGAGAGATTAAATCGACAAAATCTTTGTTTACCACGGCATGTTTAATATTTTTCTCTTTAAACCAGGGGGAAGGAAAACAGAGAAAAATATTCTCTACACTCTCATCTTCGAACAAAACATCCATAGCAAAAGTGCCATTACATCGCATAATCTTCACATTATTTAGACTTAAATCCCACAACTTCCTCTTTACCAAAGAGAAACTCTTGCTTTCCAATTCAAAACCAATAAAGTTTTTACTTCTTTCCTTCTGGGCTTGATATAAAAGAAACTCACCATTTCCAAAACCTATTTCCACATTCAATGGATTTTCATTCTTAAATAGACTATGAACATTTCGGAAAGCATCTATGTCTATCTCAAATCTCTTTGAATAATCGAAGAAATAATCCATTTTTTTGTTAATGCTCAAATTGCTCCATACTATATGACTATTTGTATTTTTTTGTATGAAAAGTCCAACCCTCTTAACTGCCTCCTTTATCAAATAATTTGCCTCCACTTTTGCTCCTGTTCCTATCTTTACCATTGTATTTTCACCTTTTTGCAGAACCTTTATAACAAATCTTACACATCCAGTTTCTGTAATAATATTAGTAGGAATCAAGACTTCATTATTGGATACAAACACGTCTAAATATTGTATAAGACAACTACCCACCTTTTCTTCTTTGGGTTTAAGACATGAAAGCAAATCTGATAAAGATTGTTTATATAATAATATGTGTGGCATTTCCAAAAAATAGCAAAAAATACATAAAAAGAAAAGGGTTGAACAAAAATATAAAATTTGGCATGCTATTTCTGTTTGAAGTACTTATACTTAAAAGAGGAGAAACAATGATAGGTGTTATTTTAGCAGCAGGTAAAAGCACAAGAATGATGTCCGATAAAACAAAGTTGTTCCATGATTTGTGCGGAAAACCTGTTATATTCTATCCTGTTAAGTTAATGAAAGACCTCCATATACAAAAAATAATAGTGGTGGTCAACGAGACAATCAGAAAAGAAATGGAGAAACTATTTGAGGGATGGAATATAGATTTTGTGGTGCAAAAAGAACAAACAGGCACTGCTACAGCTCTTTTATGTGCATTAGAAAACACTTCCCTTGATAATTGTGAATATCTCTTTGTTGTGGGTGGAGATACACCTCTTCTCAATAAAGATAATGCAAAGAGGTTTATAGATTTTGTAAAGGCAGAAGATTTAGATGTAGGGCTTATGTCTGCAATGTTAGATGAACCTGCCGATTACGGAAGAATAAAAAGAAAAGAAGGAAGGTT
>JAGMDW010000122.1 GCA_023128455.1 Desulfurellaceae bacterium | reverse complement strand
GAATGGTGCATTGGTTGTTGAGAATTTTCAAGTCTTTTACCCTTATCTTCATTCTGCTTCCCATTATAATTGTTTTATCTGCTTTAGGCACATTGGAAAAGTTTTCATTTATTTATCATCATCCTGCCTTTATTGCTCTTCTTTTCTTGCTTTCTTTGAATGTTTTGGTTTGCTCGCTTTCCAGATGGAAAAGATTAAAAGTAAAAAATATAGGAGATTATTTAATTCATGTATCTATAATGGTAATTATTGTAGGTGCTTTTATTACAGGTTTTTTTGGATTTAGAGGCACAATGGTGCTGGGAAGAGGAGATGTGTCAAATACTGTTGTTTCTCACAATGGCAAGGTTATTCATCTTCCGTTTGCTATTCATTGTAACAGGTTTTATATAGAGTTTTATCCTCAGGGAATGCCTAAGGCTTATATTACAGAGGGAACAGTAGATGGGAAAAGTTTTTCTCTATCTGTAAACCACCCGTTGAAACACGGGGGTTTGTGGATATATCAACAAGCATACGATCCAGATAAAAGGTTTAGTTACGCTGTATTTGAGATAAGTGGAGAGAAAATTAAATTCCCTTTAAATAAACTGATAAATACAGGGAATTTAATGCTGTATATAGACAAGATAGAAAGGATGGACAATAAGTATATTGCTCATCTATATTTGATAAGAAAAACAGGAGAACATATATCAGGTTGGATGAAAGCAGGAGAAAGTGTAGGGAATATAGCCTTTAAAGATGCTCATCTGGAGTATAAAACTATTCTTAGTGTTAGTTATGACCCTGGATTATATATAATTATAATAGGTTTCATCTTGTTTACGATAGCCACATTTCTCTTCATATGGGAAAAAGGTAAAAAATAGTATTACTTTGTGGCTTGAGCTTCCAGCGCCTTCTTGTATTTTCTTTTAAACTTTTCTACTCTTCCTGCAGCATCAAGAATTTTTTCCTTACCAGTGAATAAGGGATGACAGTGAGAGCAGATTTCCACTCGCAAATTTGGCACAGTGGATTTTATCTTTACTTCATTTCCGCA
>JAGMDW010000121.1 GCA_023128455.1 Desulfurellaceae bacterium | reverse complement strand
CCTTTTACACGGAACGATAAACCGGTAAAACTCTTCTCTTTTCCGCCTATAATCCATCCTAAGACAGGAATAGAAGAAATAATTTGATTTATAGTTCGGAATGTAGTGAAAGTAACAATACCATTTATATGTTTGTCTGAAAATCGATAATCCCCTACGAAAAACATATTCAAATTCTTTCCTTTTATTATCAATGGATTTTCATCTTTTATACTAAGCAAACCGTTATTCAACTTTATATTGGCAACAATCTCCTTATAAACCAGTCCTTTTTCTATTTGTGGGAAATTTAGAGTAAGAAACTCGGCAATATTTGTTATACTGAATACTTTGTACAATGCAGGAAAATGCTTTATCTCTCCTCTTTTCGCCTCAATCTTTATTTCTCCTTTTGCATTGTTTAAATTAATTTTTCTATTTGTCTTTATAAACCCACTTCCCTGAACATATTCCGTTTTCACAGAAGATGCAAAAAGTTGCCTGAATAAAGTATTATCTTTAAAGGCAAAGTGAATAGTGGGTTGTTTTTCAAAATTTACGGTGCAAACAAAAAGAAAATAAGGAGCAAAAGAACGAATATAAAGTGTATTATCTTCAAAATTTACATTCGCACATACATCCTCTATTACCGCAGTCATCTTTTCATGTTCAACCTTTAGCTTTTTGGTGGCAACATTCACATTGAAAATAACATTTTTAGGGATATAAGGAAGAATAATTTCTTTTCTCTGTTTATTAGAAGACAGCAAAAAATTGTCCGTTTTTACATCACCGTGAAAGATATAATTCTTATTTCTTCTTTCTCCATCAACCGAAAATGTCAATTCATTGCCTTCATACACCATTTTAGCTTCAGGAATATGTATATGATTTTTTTGTGAATATACGGTGAATGAAGCATCATCTATACCCCATTCTGTCTTTAATTTCTCCACACTTAGCTTTCCTTCTATTTGAGGATACAGATTTATAGAACCAGAAATTAAAGCAGATTCTATTGGAAACTGATATTGGATGAGGTTTTGTAAAACAGCAGGATTGAAACGATTAAATGTTAAATGACAAAATACAGGCTCAAATTCTCTGGATAATTTTAATTTTCCTTCCATCTGCCCTGATTTATCTCTTGCACTAAAATGCTCAATATCGGTATAATTTTTAGTGTGCTTGCCGCAAACAGAAACCGAAAGGTCGTCTTTGGTAGTGAATTTTACAGTAAAAGAATATTTTTTAAAATTTCCCTGAGCTGTAAAATCCCCTGAAATAGCTGTATCTATATTGAGATATTGAGGAAAATATTGCTTTGATAGTATTCTACTATCTTTTTTGTTTAACTTTGTCTTGGCTTGAATAAGAAATTTTTCTTCAGGAAAAACCATTGATGCACGGTCTATGAAAATTTTAGAATCATATATACCACAATCACCTTTATTAACCAATACAGAAATAGTTGAAGGCAAAGTTCTCTTTATCTCCCAATTTCCATCTGTATATTTGATATAAGGAAAATTCTTACACTTTACAGAGGTATTCTTTAAATTTAGTTTTACATCGTAAGGAAAATAGGGATGAGAGTGCCACTGATAATTCTTTAAAGAAACAACGGAAAGAACATGCCCTTTAAATTCTATATCTCCAACCTTTGATAAGATATCATCTGGAATGACAACAAATTTAAGAAAATCTATTGTTTTCTTATCTATTTGCCCGTCAAGTTTTAAAAGTATATCGCAGGGATAATGTTTTTTTCTATATATAATGAGGTTAGAGCCTTTTTCCACATCTACCTTACTAAATTTTCCTTTATTTACATCAATAGTTACCTTTCCTGGTTTTACATCTATATCTGCAATTATATCTTTGAAGAAATCTGTATGTTCTTCTACCCTGAAAGAAAGATTATTCACCGTCATTTTTCCTGTTTTAACTACATCCAGAGAATCTGTTTTACCTTTCAGGTGAAGTTCATCTATCTTTATACTGTAAGATAAAAGGTAATTCTCATAAACCTTAGGCAATTTAGGACTTATATATAAAACGATGGGGTCTATTTCTTTCTTTTCTATAAACGGTGTAGATACATCAAGAAAAACAGATTTTTTTTCAAAATTTACATTCCCTTTTATTTTATATCCATTCTTAGATGAAAGATAAATATCCTTTAACAATTTTCCCCTTATATCTGCTTTGGCCTTGATACTGTTAAGGGAAAGCGAAATCCATTTCAAATAACGAGCAGAAAAGACAATTTTCCCATCAGAAAAGTCAGGCTGACCCCTATAGGAAAACTCAGCATCATCTATCTTTATATTTTCCCCATAAGCAGAGCCTGAAAAGCAAAATTTTATCTTTTGTCCTATGCGAGCTTTTACTTTTCCACAGGCATTAATCTTTCTCACTTCATCCTTTATATAAGCATGTTCAACAACTATATTTAAAAGATAGGGAATCTCCATTTTTACTTTTTTTACTTTTTTGGTTATATTTACATTTGCTTTTTCTATGTGAATACTACTTACAAATTTCTTTCCTGAAATGACCAACAAAACAACTTGAAACGGAGAAATCCTGCTCTCTATGTGTTCAGCGGTAATATTACTATCTACAGATAACTTTCTTACAGCAATAACAAGATATGGAAAACGAGAAGAACATCTTACATCTTCTAATTTTATGTTTTTTGAGATTATCTTTTCTTTAATCAAATTTTCCGCATAATTAGGTAAGACAAACTGCCAGCTTAGAAATCCAGCTAAAATTAGAATAGTTAGAACAAAGATAACAATCTTTAGAGATTTAAACTTACGCATGCATCATATACTAATGCACTTATATTGAGTTTACAATGTTTTCTTCAGTAAAAACAAAAAAGGTAAAAGACCGAGAAAAATAAGGGAATTAATAAAAAAAGCATCATTGTAAGCAAGCATGGAAGATTGTCTTTCCAATTCCTGATAGATAAGATAATGTGCCTGATGTGTAGAGAGGTGTAAAAGATGAGATATTTTATCTATAGTTTGCTGAAAACCTATATGGGTAGGACTGAGTTGTTCTGAAAGATGAAAATGATGAAATTGTGCCCTATGAGAAAAGGTGTTGCTAACAAAGGCAATACCAAAACTTCCACCTACGCTACGCAGAAAATTAAATATCGCGGTGGCATTACCCATAGCTTCTCTTTTTATCCCTATAAATGTAACTACAGCTAAAGGAGTAAAGAAGAAAGCGAGACCTGCTCCCTGAATAATTCGGGGATAAACTATACTCCAGAAATCTGCATATAGATTAAAATGCGCCATAAGGTTTAAGGCATAAGCATTTAAAACAATAGCAACAACTAAAAGAATGCGGCAGTCTATTTTTTTGGTAAGCAACCCTATAATAGGCAAAAGAATAATTTGGATTGCACCTGCCGGACCCAGGACCAAACCTGCCCAAAATGCCGTATAATTCATAAGTTTCTGCACATACATAGGAAGAAGAACAACGCTGCCAAAAAAGGCAAAAAATCCTAAAAACACAATCAAACAACCCGAACTATAGGAAAAATCTTTGAATATCTTTAAATTGACAATAGGCTGTTTTGTCTTCAACTCATTTATAATAAATCCCACAAAAAAAATAACGGAGATAATGAGAAGATAAACAATTAAAGAAGAACTAAACCAATCTTTGATTTCTCCTCTATCCAGCATTATCTGCAAACAGGTTACACCTATTATCATAAAAATAAGTCCTGACCAATCTATTTTCCTTATATGTTGGCGAATATAAGAAGGATCAAAAATAAACAGAGATATAAGAATGATACTAATGATACATATAGGTATGTTAATATAGAATATCCAGGGCCATCCCCAGTTATCCGTAATCCACCCCCCTAAAATAGGACCAACGATAGGAGCAACTACAATGCCCATGCTGAATATAGCCATTGCCATACCATATTCTTTCTTGGGAAATGTCTCTAATAAAATAGACTGAGTGAGCGGCTGCATTCCTCCGCCGCCTAAACCTTGCAGTGTTCTGAATAGAACCAATAGTGTTAAGCTTTTAGCCAAACCACACGCCAAAGAACTAATAGCAAAAAGTAAAACCGAAAAAAGAAGATAATTCTTGCGACCAAAGATATTGGACAACCAACCAGCAGATAAAATGGTAACAGCAGTTGCTACAATATATAAGGTGAGAACCCATGTAACTTCATTCAAACTAACATTTAAAGAACCCTGAATATGCGGCAGTGAAACAATCACCACCGTGGAATCCATAATCACTATAAATAAAGGTAGCATAACAGTGGTGGTTACAAGCCATTTGTTTACCTGTTTCATTTTGAAAGAATAGTCACTTTAGCAGACATGCCTATCCTCAAAAGAGGAACATCTTCACAGAAAACAATCTTTACCGGTACCCTCTGCACAACCTTTATCCAATTTCCGGAGGCATTTTCAGGAGGAAAGAGGGAAAATGCCGCTCCTGTTCCTGCCATGATGCTTTCTACATAGCCATAAAATTTCTTTTTGGGATAAGCATCTATCTTTATTATTGCCTTTAAGCCTTTTTTAATGCGATGGAGTTTTGTTTCCTTATAATTTGCCTCTATCCATACATCTTTGGTGTTTACCAGAGAAAGAAGTGGTACTCCTACCTTAACATAATTTCCTACCTCTACATTCTTTTTAACAACAAATCCATCTGTTGGTGCATAGATACAGGTATAATCTTTATTCAGTAATACTTCATTCAGTTGTGCTTTTTTCTGTTTGATTAGATTCTTTTGAACGGCAAAGTGGGCTTTTTTCTGGTTTAAACTCTCTTTAACAAAATCATATTCTGCCTGTGCTATTTTAAGTTTGGTAAGCATATGTTCATAATTTTGTTTAGATACGGCATTTTTCTTGTAGAGATTCTTTGCTCTTTTCCAATCCAATTGAGTTTGTTTAAGTTTTGTTTTTTTTAAAATAAGCTGCACTGAAGTTGCATCAATCTCTTTTTTTATTTCATTTAACCTTTCTTTCTCTAAATTTAATGATGCCTCTTTTTCTTTTACCTTTATTTCAAATGGTTCTTCATCCAGAATTACGAGAAGTTTGCCCTCCTTTAACCACTCATTTTCTTCTACCAATACCTTTTTTACCATTCCATTTACCCTTGAACTGATCCAGTGAATATGCCCCTGAACATAGGCATCAGTTGTAGAAATATGTGTTTTTTTGTAATGCAAACCGCAGATTAAACCAACAGCTGCAACAAGCAAAAAAGCAATAAGAAAAGGGATTCTTTTCTTCTTCATTTACATACACATAGCAAATTCAGACAATTCCGTCAATTAAAAGATAGAAAAATTTTTTAATTCATGGTATATACGAAGGATATCTATATTAAGGTGTGAGGGGGTGAACAAGAATGCACTCTAAAAAAAGGATATGCCTTTGTATCTCTGTTTTTATCTTGTTTTTTTTCTGCACGGCAGAAGCATTTACGCTGGACGATGCTATAAGATGGGCTTTGCAAAACCACCATGCTATAAAAAAAGAAAAACAACTCATAAGAAGTTGGCAAGCGCAGAAAAATGCCTATAAGAAAGAGTTTTTCCCTGCTCTCTCCATAGATTACTCATATGTGAGATTGGGTAAGCAACCCTATACTAAAAAGCCTGCAAGAATGTATGTCGAAGACAGAGACAGATATGATATGGATGTAACATTAGGAGGGCCCCTGTTCACTGGTTTTTACCTCCTGTCGCAATACAAATGGGCAGGAGTAAATGTAGAAAAACAAGAAACCATTAAAGAACTCGCCCAATTAAATGTGGAAACAAAAGTAAAGATATCCTATTTTAATATACTCTATCAAAAGAGAATCTTGGAAACAAAAAGAGAAGCGGTAACTCAACTCAAAGCGCACATGCAGGATGCAGAAAAGTTTTATAAAAATGGCTTAATTCCGTTAAATGACCTTTTAAAATCTCAGGTTTCATATGCCAATGCATTAGAGGAAAGGAGAAAGGCAAAAAGTGCATATATCATCGCTCGAGCAGAGTTAGAAAGACTTATGGGGGAAAAACCTACGCAGGAAATAACGGATATATCCGATTATAAAACATTTTCTTTACCTCAAAGATTACTTATTCAATGGGGGGAACAGGAAAGACCGGAACTTAAAGCCCTAAAACTCTCCGTAAAGCAAAGTAAATATTCAATCAAGATGAGGGAAAGTGATTATTATCCTCATGTAAAATATTTTACCAAATATGAAAGAAGTGGATACAATCCAACAGCCTCTAAAAACAGGTATAAATATAATTCTATCTGGAGTGGAGGAATAAATGCATCCTGGGATATTTTTGAATGGGGAAAAACAAGAAATGAAGTTCAATCTGAAAAGGCAAAAAGCTTCTCTTTACAAGAAGCATATTTAGACATGTTGGATGAGATAAAAATGGATATAAAAAGAGCCTATGAAGATGTAGCGGTTAGCTTAGGAAACATTGAATTGGCAAAGGTAGCCTTAAAACAAGCAAAGGAAAATTACAGAATCACAGATTTGCAGTACAAAGAGCAGGTTACTACATCAACAGAGGTATTAGATGCCCGCACTCTCCTGTCTCAATCCGAAGCGAACTACTATGGTGCCCTATACGGTTATTTCAATGCTTTGGCTCGTTTAGAAAGAACAGTAGGAAAAAGAGATATCGCAAATAAATGCATCGTATGGTAGAAAAAACAAAGATAAAGATATTGCTGATTATTATTAGCATATTGGTTGTAATTTTCATCCCTTTCATTTATCGTGAGTTTCATTACCAAGCTACACATTACATAATAAAAGATGCTTCTGTAAGCACAGATATAGTAAATGTGGGGGCACAATCTGTTTCTGGTCGCATCAAAAAGCTGTATGCAACTGAAACAGACAGTGTGAAAAAGGGTATGCTCCTGGCACTTATTGAGGATACGAATTACAAGAACGAGATGAGTTTGCGAAGGATACAGGTAGATATTGCTCAAGCAAATTATGAAAAAATAAAGGTAATGTATAAAAGAATAAAGAAAACAACCGAGGAAATGATAGGAATTTCTCGTCACAACCTATTCTTTACACAAGAACTTGTAAAACAAGCAGAAGAATCTTACAAGTTACAAAAAAATAGTGTAGAACAAAACATAAAAAAAGCACGAGCACAGCTCGCTGCCACAATCCTTGATCTCAAAAAAGCTAAGAAAAATTACGAAAAATGCTCCAGATTATTTAAAGAACATGCTGTCTTGCAAGTAGAATTTAATGCTGTTACTCATAACTATAACACGATGAAAACAGAGGTAGAGACAAAAAAAGCGAACCTAAACATTGCGCTATCTTGCAAAAAAAAGATGGACATTGCCTATAGTAACTTACAAATAATGAGAGGAAATTTAAAAAAAGCCTATCTTTCCTATCAAATTTCTCAAACAGAAAGAGATAAAATAATGGAATTGAAAAAAGAGGAAGATGAAGCACTAAAAAAGGTGGAAGAGGCGAAGAAAAAATGGGAATTATCTCAGCAGAAATTTGCACAAACCCGCATCACATCTCCTATGAGTGGTGTAGTGGCAAGAGAATATCTGAATGAAGGGGATTTTGTTTCCCCGGGAACAGCCATTTATGCAATTTATGATCCAAACAATATATTCGTTATCGCCAACTTAAAAGCGACAAAATTGAAATATGCAAAACTCAATAAAACAGTAGAGATAAAAGCAAGTGGTTACAAACGCAAGTTTAATGGCAAGATAGTAAAGATAGGTAACATTGCTACAGCAGAAAATACTTCGAAAGTTAAAAATTCCGCACGGAAAATATTGATAAAAATAAAGATATTGAATGATGATAAACATTTGTTAAAACCAGGTATACCTGTAATTATAGTTATTAAACGAGGCGTTAAATGATAAAAAAGTTATTACTTTTAGTTGTCTTTTTCCTTGTATTTCCCACTATTTCATACTGCGGTGAGCTTGATGGTCCTCTCGCTACGACAGTAAATTATCCACCTCAAATGATGTTTTTATCCTTTTGTCCCGATACAGTAAGTGTAGTAGAAAAAGGGAAAACGAAATATTCTTTAAATGTTGAATATTCAAATGTATTCCAACGCCAGGAAAACTCAAAAAATAGTATAATCTGCGATTTAGAGATGATGAACGTAACCGGTATATTCACCTACGGCATTTTAGAAAATCTGCAGTGGGATATACATCTACCGATTATATTTGTCGGTGGCGGGTTTTTAGATGGTCCCATAGATTCTTTCCATGAGACACTTAATTTGTCCAGAGGAGAAAGAAGGCATGCCTCTAAAAATAAGGTGTGCTATCGGCTTAAAGTTGACGGAAAGGATGTCTTTGATGTTCACAAGACGGATGTTCTGCAAGGCAATATTTCCTCCTTTATAAAGTGGAGAATGGGAGAAAATTGGGCTTTGAGGGGAGGAATAAAATTGCCTACAGCGGCAAAAAGTAAAGGCTTCGGCAGCAAAAAAGTAGATATTGGTTTAGATCTTGCTTTTGAGCACGCAATTCTTCCATCTGTTAACATGCATACTAACCTAAACTATACATATATAGGAGAACCTTCCTTTGTTCACACAAAGCATTACCGTTGTGGCGGTTCCTTTGGCATAAATGCCTCATTGACAAAAAACACCCATATTATAACTCAATACAGCTTTCTGCAGAGCCCGTTTAGAACAGGCTTGCGTAAACTGGATAAAGTGTCTCACCAGATTACAGGTGGTATTAGATACAAAAAAGAAGGAAGGTGCATAGATATATTTATCACAGAAGACATTGTTCCGTATAGTACAACACCAGACATTACCATTGGTGCTACTCTTACCTTTTAAAATATAATAAAAAGTCACATAAGAAAGTTTATAGCTGCTTGACCGAAATTGTAATGTGATATATAATAATGGTGTTTTGCCCTGGGATACATGTGGTCGGGATGTGTTTTCCCTTGAGCCAACGCCTAATTATGGGATGTGGGTTTATCTCGCAAGTTTATCTTGCGAGGTCGAAATATCCACCTTGTTGTTAGGTTCAGGGAGGCTGTTCGCACGGTATTCTGGGGTATTTAGAATATTTGTATTAATGTAAATGAAGATAGTTAAAAATAGATTTGGGAGGAAATAAACAAAGTTGTTAAGCAAGTGGAATTTAGAATAGCGCAGGTAGGAATTTCATTGGAATAATAATGATAACAGCAGTATGAGAGAGGCTTGATATAATTAGTATAGAAGAATGGATACTAATACAATAACTGAGTCGGGCGATGTAACGGCTTTGGCTCTTTTAGTAAAAGAGATAAATATAATTTTTATTTTTAAAAGATTGGTAGCTTTAATTTTTAGCAATTTTTTAAAAAATGTATCCGCATAGCCCATGAAATCATTCCAATGTGAGCAATTTTTTTAAATAAATCCTACAAGCACTAATTAATTAAACTAAAATTTCCATTTGCTTTTTTGTTAGAGAGAGTATGGAAAAAGATAAGCAGCGTGCATGCGTATTAAAAAAGCGGACAGGAATGTTTCAACAAGAAGTAAGGGTAAAAAGTGCGCTTATCTGTCAGAAGCTGCTCAATTTCTTGGAAGAGAAGCAGGCAAGAAGAGTAATGCTCTATTATGCAATCAAAAACGAAGTCGATCTGAAGCCACTTGCAATTGATCTTTTAACATCAGGATATAAGATAAGCCTGCCCGTGACAAAAAATGAGGAAATAATACCTGTTTCTATCGATCATTATGATCACTGCTGTAAAAAGGGATACAAGGGAGTTTATGAACCCTACCTATTAAAAGGACGGATAATCCACAAAGATGAAATTGACGCAGTAGTTGTACCGGGTGTCGTTTTTAACCAACGAGGATATAGAATTGGCTATGGGAAGGGTTTTTACGACCACTTCCTTAAGAGTCTTAAGGCAATCAAATTGGGTGCAGCTTACAGTTGGCAAATCATAAACTTTAAAGAAAAAGAATATGATGTGCCAGTAGATGTTGTATTCACAGAAAATTCAGTTTTAAGGAGAGAAAAATGAGTGAAATAGAAATTATTGTGTGTTTTTTCTCTTTTCTTCTGGGCATTGTTATCACTTTCATTTACCTATCACAAGTTTCTAAAAATAGAAAGGAATATAGCAAAGAGGAAATAAAAAGGATAATCTCAGACGCAAAGAAGGACGAAGAAAGGATACTGAAAACCGCACAATTAGAAGCGAAGGAATATCTTATAAAAGCAAAATCTGATTTTGAAGGAGAGGTGAAGGAAAAAAGAAGGGAAATGCAAAAACGGGAAAATAGGGTACAGTTCAAAGAAAGAGGGTTGGATAAACGGCAGATATTGGTAGAGGGAAAATTTGAAAAGTTACAAAAAGAAACCTTATTATTAGAAGAAAGGGAGAAAATTGCAGAAAGAGAAAGTAAAAAAATAGAACAGCTTTCTTTAGAATGGCGACAAAAACTGGAAGAAATAGCGGGAATAACTGAAAATAAAGCAAAAGAAATTATCATAAAGAATATGCAGGAAAAAGCAAAAAAAGAGGCATTAAACTACATAAAAAATATAGAAGAAAAAGCAAAAGAAGAGGCAGAAAAGCACAGCCAGAATATTATTTCCCTCGCTATAGAAAGAATGACTGGTAGTTTTGTTGCCGAAAAAACCGTTTCTACTGTCAGTTTGCCTTCAGATGAAATGAAAGGAAGAATTATTGGTAGAGAAGGAAGAAATATCAGAACGTTTGAAAAGGCATCAGGTGTTGATTTAATAATTGATGATACACCAGAGGTGGTAGTAATCTCCAGTTTCAACACTCTACGCAGGGAAACAGCAAGAATTGCTTTGGAAAGATTGGTTGCTGATGGAAGAATACATCCCGCGAGAATTGAAGAAATAATAGAAAAAGTAAGAGAAGAATTAAATCAAGAAGCGATAGATGAAGTAAAAAGGATTACATTTGATTTGGATATTCCTAATCTACATCCGGAGATAATAAAACACCTCTCCATGCTCAAATTCCGCACCAGCTATACCCAAAATGTACTCGCCCATTCGCAGGAGGTTGCCTACTTAACAGGTATAATGGCAGCGGAGTTAGGATTAGATGAAAAGCTTGCCAGAAGAGCAGGGTTCCTGCATGACATTGGGAAATCCATAGATCAGGAAATAGGAGGAAGCCATACTAAAATCGGCGCAGAGATAGCCAAAAAATACGGAGAATCGGAAAAGGTAATCAATGCCATACTTTCTCATCACGGTGAGGTAGAATGCAGCTGTCCTGAATCTGTATTGGTAGCCGCTGCCGATACCCTCTCTGCCGCCAGGCCAGGGGCGAGAAAGGAAATTTTAGAACATTACATCAAGAGATTAGATGAATTAGAAAAGACCGCACTTTCTCATGAAGGCGTAAAAAATGCTTATGCTATGCAGGCAGGAAGGGAACTAAGAGTAATTGTAGAAGAGAGAAGTCTAAGTGATACAGAGAGTGTAATATTGTCAAAGGAAATTGCTCAAGAGATTGAGGAAAAAACAACCTATCCTGGCCAGGTAAAGGTTACAGTAATCAGAGAAACAAGGGCAATTGACTATGCCAGATGAGTTAAAGATATTATTTATAGGCGATATTGTAGGAAAACCGGGAAGAAAGGTATTTTCCTATTTTATACCAAGCCTAATTGAGGAATATAAAACAGATTTGGTTATTGTAAACATGGAAAATATAGCCGGTGGGTTTGGCATAACGGTAAAGACCTATGGGGAGTTAGAAAACTTAGCGGATGTATTTACCTCAGGCAATCATGTGTGGGACAAAAAAGAAACACTTGAAAATATAGATGATATGCAGAAACTCTTAAGACCATTAAATGTTCATCCTTCTTTGCCTGGAAGGAAATATAAGATATTAAAAGTTAAAGGGGTTAGAGTTTTAGTGACAAGCCTTTTGGGCCGTGTATTTATGAAACCTGTTGACGATCCATTTCAGACTATAGACAATCTCCTCCAAAAAATAGAAGCAGAAGTAAAAATTATAGACTTTCATGCTGAAGCAACATCGGAAAAAGAAGCAATGGGATGGTATCTAAATGGACGAGTGACAGCAGTGATAGGCACGCATACTCATGTGCAAACTGCAGATGAACACATTTTAAGCAAAGATACAGCTTATATTACAGATGTGGGCATGACAGGCAGCCTGGACGGCATACTCGGTTTTAGAAAGGAAGAGGTAATAGAAAAAATCGTCTACGGAATACCGAAGAGATTAGAAACATGCAAAACAAACCTGCATTTAAACGGTGTCTTTATAAAATGTAATTTAGAAGGAAAAGCACATTCTATTGAAAGAATCGACGAAACAATGGAAGATTGAGAGGGACATAATTATGCCCCTCTTTTTTTATAAAACTATTTTTCTACTTTGTAACCTGCTTTTTCCCAGCCAAAAACAAAACCTTTCTTCAGGTTCTTTACATCATACCCCATGCTAAGCAACCTTAAAGTAGCCAAGGAACCTCTTCCGCCCGACTTACAATAAATAACGATAGGCGTAGCCTTATCCGGTACGAGTTTCGCAATCTTGAATTCCATAAGTCCTCGGGGCAAACTCTTGGCATAAGGAATATGTCCTGCTTTGTATTCTG
>JAGMDW010000120.1 GCA_023128455.1 Desulfurellaceae bacterium | reverse complement strand
GGCGAAAGGATTTGAACCTTCGACTCCCTGCTCCCAAAGCAGGTGCGCTACCAAGCTGCGCTACACCCCGTAATCAGCAATGGAAAGTTAACATAGTTATATGGATTTTTCAAGCAAAGCAAAACATTCCTTTGACAAAATGTAGCGGTTTCATTATAGTATGCGAGAATTTGATAGGCGTTTGGTATGTGAAAAAGCCAAAAGCCGCCTTGTTTTTTATGTGCTGAGACACTGGAGTGATATGGGCATATGGATTCTTTAGAATTTTCTAAATTCTTACTAAGTGAAACAGGAATTGCGATTTCGCCAGGAATCGGATTCGGGTTGTATGAAGACGGCGGTGTAAGGTTTCCTTGTATAGAAAACCTGGAGAGAATGAAAGAAATAGTGTGGAGGTTGCAAAGAACACTATGATAAATATCGGTATTATCGGCTTAGGAACAGTAGGTTCTGGAACAGTTAAAACATTGGTTAAAAATAAGGAAATAATAGAAAAACGTTTGGGGTTTCCCTTTATGCTTAAAAAAATTGCCAGTTTGGAATACGATAAAGCATTGGAGGATCTTTTCCCTCCCAATACCATAACCCAAAACACAGAAGAATTATTTGAAGAGAAATTAGACATTGTAGTTGAACTCATAGGCGGGATTAATAAGGCGAAGCAGTATATTTTAAGAGCTATTGAAAACGGCTCTTCGGTAGTTACGGCGAACAAAGCTTTGCTTTCTACATACGGTTTTGAAATTTTCAAAAAGGCTTACGAGAAAAAGGTAGATGTAGGTTTTGAAGCCAGTGTGGGAGGAGGAATACCTATCATAAAGGCGGTAAAAGAAGGATTATGCGCCAACAACATTCTAAGTATTGAAGGTATCGTTAACGGCACTGCAAACTACATTTTGACAAGTATGTTAGAGGAAGAGAAAACCTTTCAGGAAACATTGAAAAAAGCACAGGATTTGGGATTTGCAGAAAAAAATCCTTCTCTGGATATAGACGGCATAGATTCTGCACATAAAACGGCGATTTTGGCATCGTTGGCTTTTGGAACAGTTCTCACTGCGCAGCAAGTCCATACGGAAGGAATAAAAGACATAGAATACAGCGACTTAGAATACGCCAGGAGACTGGGATATAAGGTAAAATTGCTGGGCATTGTTAAAATGAAAGATGGAAAGGTAGATGCGCGGGTTCATCCTGCGATGATAAAAGAAATGGAGACCCTGGCAAAGGTAGATGGGGTATATAATGCCATTACGGTAAGAGGTGATATAGTAGAAGATACCACCTATATTGGTCAGGGGGCGGGTAGTTTCCCCACTGCATCCAGTATCGTATCCGACATAATGGATATTTCCAGAAATATTGAATATAAGACACACTTGAGAACCCCTCTTCTCTCTTTTCCTTTTCAACATATAAGAAAACTATCTACAGTTGATACAAATTCATTGAGCATGAAATATTACCTGAGATTCAGGGTCGTAGACAGCGGCGGTGTTCTGGCTAAGATAGCCAATGTTCTCGGCAATCACGAAATCAGCATAAAATCTGTGATTCAGTTGGGTCATGGCAGAGAGTGGGTGCCTCTTGTTCTTATGACTCACCAGGCAAGAGAGAAAGATGTGAAAGAGGCAATAGAAATTATAGACAAATTAGATGTGGTAAAAGGCAAAACACTGCTTATAAGGGTAGAAGAAAATGAAGATGTGGGGTAGCAGGTTCAGAGAAAGTATCAGCGATTTGATGGAAAGATTCAGTCAATCCATCAGTTTTGATAAAAAATTGTACAAATATGATATTGAGGGCAGCATTGCCCATGCACAGATGCTCTCAAAGCAAGGTATAATTAAAAAGGAAGAGGGAGAAAAGATCGTTGAGGGCCTAAATGAAATAAGAGAAGAAATTGAAAGAGGTGATTTTAAATTTCAAATACAGGATGAAGACATACATACTGCAATAGAGAAAAGACTCTTAGAGAAGATTGGAGATACAGGAGCAAAACTGCATACCGCCAGGAGCAGGAACGATCAGATATCTTTGGATGAGAGACTATATTTGAGAGAAAAGAGCATAGAGATCGGTGACAAGATAGATGAACTTTTAGAAAAAATTTTGGATCTTGCAGAAAAAAATATAGACGCAATTATGCCCGGATTTACACACCTTCAGCATGCTCAACCTATTCTTTTTTCTCATTATATCTTAGCCTATTACGAAAAGTTTAAAAGAGACAAAGAAAGATTTATCTCTTCCATAAATAGAATTGATGTTATGCCCTTAGGCTCAGGAGCGCTGGCTGGTGCATCTTTTCCCATTGATAGAAGATTTGTTGCTGAAAAACTCAATTTTTCAAAG
>JAGMDW010000012.1 GCA_023128455.1 Desulfurellaceae bacterium | reverse complement strand
ATCTACAACCCTGCTTTTCCTCATTGGGCTATCACAAGGGAGATCTTCCTGTCACAGAGCAGGTTTGTCAAAAAGTCTTAGCCTTAGCAATATATCCAGGTTTAAAAAAAGAAATGCAGAATTACATCGTTGAAGAAATAAAAAATTTTTATAAATAAATGTTAAGATGGTATGTTGTGCAAACAAAATCATGTAAAGAGGATTTTGTAACAACTCAGCTTGCAGATGCAGGATTTGATATTTTTAATCCCAAGATGAAGAGCTTTTCTATAAGAAAAGATGGTTTTATAACCAAACCATTCTTTCCAGGCTATGTATTTGTTCATACTGATATAGGCACAACACACAGAATGGTTAAATACACTCGTGGTGTTCTAAAAATTTTGGCTATAGACAATGAACCCATTCCTATAGATGATGAGGCAATAGAAATAATAAAACAAAGGACAAATAAGGAAGACATTATCGAACAAACATTAACACTTCGTGAAGGTGTAAAGGTAAGAATAAAAAAAGGTGCTTTCCGTGATTTAGTGGGAATATTAGAAAGTCCTCCTGATGATAAGGGAAGAATAAAGGTTCTATTGGATATGGTAAGATATAGTGCACATGTTTCATGTAGTTGGAGATATGTAGAATTAAATGAATAGGGAGAGAAAGATGGATAAAGAAGAATTATTGGAAGAAATTTCTGTTAAAACTCCATCTAAAATTATGCTTATTGTCTTAGACGGTTTGGGTGGCCTGCCTTATAAGGATGGAAAAACAGAGTTAGAATATGCAAGAGGACCCAATCTAAACACTCTGGCAGGGAGATCTGCTTTAGGATTAGCACATCCCATTTTGCGTGGTATTACACCCGGCAGCGGCCCTGCTCATATTGCCCTGTTCGGATATGACCCTTTAAAATATATAGTCGGAAGAGGTCTTTTGGAAAATTTAGGATTGGGAGTAGAGACTAAAAAAGGCGATATGGCTATAAGGGGAAATTTCTGCACATTGAAAGATGGATTGGTCTCAGATAGAAGAGCAGGAAGGATACCGACGGATAAATCTATTGAACTCTGCAAAAAGCTCAATAAAAATGTGGGCAAAATCGATGGAGTTGATGTTCTGTTTACGCCCGGCATGGAACATAGATTTGCATTAAGATTAAGAGGGAAAGGGTTAAGTGACAAGATAAAAGAAACAGACCCCCAAAAGGTAGGGGAAAGACCTGTTATCCCTGAAGCCTTGGAAAAAGAGGGAGAAAAAACATCTCAAGTCTTAAAGAAAATAACAGAGATAGCAAAAGATACCTTAAAAAACGAGAAAAGAGCAAATTTTGTTCTACTCAGAGGTTATTCTCTCTATCCTCCCATACCTTCTATGAATAAGTTATTCAAACTGACGCCGGCGGCTATTGTCACCTATCCCATGTATAAAGGTCTGGCAAAATTGGTAGGAATGGGTGTCCTGGAAGTTAATGGTGTAACAATAGCCGATGAGCTAAAAACATTAAAACAAAACTATAAAGATTATGATTTCTTCTACTTTCATGTGAAGAAAACAGACTCTTATGGTGAAGATGGAAACTTTGATAAAAAAATATCTATTATAGAAGAATTTGATAAAGCTTTACCCGAAATCCT
>JAGMDW010000119.1 GCA_023128455.1 Desulfurellaceae bacterium | reverse complement strand
AGGCAACGAAGGATGCGGGGCAAATCGCAGGACTGAATGTCCTGCGCATAATCAATGAACCTACCGCCTCATCTTTAGCTTTCGGTTTGGATAAGAAAAAAGAAGGCAAGGTTGCTGTTTATGATTTGGGAGGAGGAACATTTGATATTAGCATATTAGAAATCGGAGAAGGTGTATTTGAGGTTAAGTCTACTAATGGAAATACCTATTTAGGCGGAGATGACTTTGATAAAAGAATATCAGACTATATTGCCGACGAATTTCATAAAGAAAATGCTATAGATTTAAGAAAAGACCCCATGGCTCTGCAAAGGTTAAGAGAAGCTGCAGAAAAAGCAAAGATTGAACTTTCGTCAAGTTTGGAAACAGAAATTAATCTTCCATTTGTTACCGCTGATGCATCAGGACCTAAACATTTAGTGATGAAGATAACCCGAGCAAAACTGGAAAGTCTGGTAGATGAGTTAATCGAAAGTACCTTTGAGCCATGTAGATTGGCGGTGAAAGATGCAAGTTTGAAGGCCGAAGACATCAACTATGTAATATTAGTCGGCGGAATGACCAGAATGCCCAAAGTTAGAGAAAGAGTATCCGAATTTTTCGGCAAAGAAGCACGCAAAGATGTAAATCCTGATGAAGCCGTAGCATTGGGTGCAGGCATTCAGGGTGGTGTATTAAAAGGAGAGGTAAAGGATATTCTCCTATTGGATGTAACGCCTCTTTCTCTGGGAATAGAAACATTAGGCAGCGTAATGACAAACATTATTCCCCGCAACACGACAATTCCCACCAAAAAAAGTCAAATATTTACCACCGCTGATGACAACCAAACTGCTGTGACCATACATGTACTACAGGGGGAAAGACCGATGGCCACAGATAACCGCACATTGGGAAGATTTGAACTGATGGGTATTCCGCCTGCCCCCAGAGGCATGCCACAAATTGATGTTACATTTGATATAGATGCTAATGGTATCCTGAATGTTACAGCCAAAGATAAGGCAACAGGCAAAGAGCAAGCAATTAGCATTACAGCTTCATCGGGATTAACAAAAGAAGATATAGAAAGAATGAAAGGAGAAGCAGAAGCACATACAGAAGAGGACAGGAAGAAAAGAGAATTAATAGAAGTAAGGAATAAAGCGGATAATGCGATTTACTCTACTGAAAAAGCGTTAAGAGAATTAGGCGATAAAGTCAGTGAAGAAGAAAAAACGAAGATTAAAGAAGCAATAGAGAAGACAAAGAAGACAATGGAGGGCGAAGACAAAGAAGCAATAGAGAAAGCGACAAACGAATTGTTTACGGTGTCTCATCATTTAGCAGAAGAATATAAAAAAGCGCAGGCTGCCTCTTCACAGGGAACTGAGGGAGAATCTAAAGAAGAACCCAAAAAGGAAGAAGAGGAAAAAGTGGTGGAAGCAGAGGTAGAGGAAGAAAAGGAGAAATAATAGATGAAAGATTACTACGCCACATTGGGTGTTTCTGAAAATGCCACAGAAGAAGATTTAAAAAAAGCCTACAGAAAACTGGCTATGAAGTATCACCCGGATAGAAATCCGGGGAACAAAGATGCAGAAGAAAAATTTAAGGAAATCAGTGAAGCATATGCCATTCTGTCTGATCCTCAGAAAAAGGCACAGTATGACCAATTTGGAACAACAGAAGGAGTTAGTTCCGATTTTGATATAGGAGATATCTTTTCCAGAGTATTTGGAGATTTGTTCGGTCAGGGACAGGAAGATATATTTGGAGACTTTTTCGGCCACGGCAGAAAACAAAAAGAAAGTCGTATAAGAAAAGAAGATGTAAAAGTACAGCTTACCATAGATTTTATGGAAGCTTGCTTCGGAGCGAAAAAAAAGATAAAGGTGCATAGATCAAAAATATGTTCTCATTGTAACGGCACGGGAGCTGAGAAAGGCGGAATAGCAACCTGCCCCTTGTGCGGAGGCAGGGGAGAAGTGAGCTACACTGCAGGGTTCATGTCCATAAGAAGGACTTGCCAAAGATGTGGAGGAACAGGAGAAATCATCACCAAAAAATGTAAAATGTGCAAAGGGAAAGGTTCTGTTTATAACGATGAAGAGTTGGCTGTGCGCATTCCTGTGGGTGTAGATAATGATGATGTCCTGCGAGTAAGAGATAAGGGGAGCAATGGCGGAGACCTGTATATTTATATAAATGTTAAACCTCACGAACTATTCAAGAGGGATGGTAAAAATATACATATTAAATTGCCCATTTCTTTTGTTCAGGCAGCTTTAGGAGCGGAGGTGGAAGTCCCCACCATACATGGACTGGAAAAACTTAGTATTTCTCCCGGCACGCAAAATGGTGAAATATTTACACTGAGAGGTAAGGGAATTAACGCCGGTGGTGTTGTAGGCAATGAAATAGTAGAAGTATTCATAGAAATACCTAAAAAACTTAACAAAGAGCAAAAAAGAATACTTACAGAATTTGCCAACACAGAAGGAAACTGTAATGTATCTGAAAACTTCATCTCCCGAATAAAGAATTTAATCTCGTAAATGTACAAATTTATCATACCTCCTATCGTCGGAGCAGCAATAGGATATACCACCAACTACTTAGCGGTGAAGATGTTATTCCATCCCAAAAAAGCGCATTATATTGGAAATATAAGAATTCCATTCACGCCAGGGTTAATTCCAAAAAAAAGAAAAGAACTTACAGAAAGCATTGCTACTTTGGTTTCTCAGCAGCTTATTAACGAAAAAGATATAATAAGGAATATCTATACCCAGAAAAATAGAGAAACACTATACAGGTTAGGAGAAGATTTTTTTCACAAACTAAAGGAAAAACCCTTAAATACATTTCTTCATATAGATAAAGACTGGTTGAAAGAAAAGATAAATGCCCAATTGATAAAAAAGGAGCTATATTTATTCTTATATGATAGAATTTCTTCAATAATAGATGATGTCTTTTCCTCTGAAAAACAAATCTGTAATCTCTTGCCCCACGACCTTAGAATAAATATACGTGGGTTTTCCGATACATTTACAGATAGTACTTTAGAAAGTTTAAGAAAAAGCCTAAAAAAAGAAAATACAAGGCAAGCTGTAAGCAAATATGCAACTGAAATCATCTATGACTATGCCCAAAGTTCCAATGTTATTGTTAAAACCATAGTAAATATGGCAACGCCGCTCATCGAAGATAGTGATAAGTTTACCGATGCTATCTTAAAAGGTGCTGATGCAATACTGGATAGCGAAGTAATAAGGAAAAATTCAAGAGATGCGGTATTTTCTAAAATTGAAGAATTAATGAAAAAGGAAATTTCGGAGACCTACTCTTTATTGAACTACAAAAACAAGCAAGAGATGAGGGAAGCTGTAAAAAAACATATATTCTTGATTATAAAAAATGATAAAAATGTAAATCTTTTCCTTGAACAAGATTTGCCCCGCAAGTTATACGCTTACTTGAGACTTCTTACACAAAAGGCAAAATTAAAAGATGTATGGGAATTTATGGGCCGCGATGCAACAGATAATCTTTCCCGTAATACGGTAAGAAGCATACTATACTTTTTAAGGACGCAAACAGGAGGAATTATATTAGACATAAAAAAGATTGTTTTAAAAAAGATAAGCAATCTGGATATAGAAGGCGTGGAAGATATCACACTAAAGATAAGTAGAGACCAATTTAAGTATATTGAAATATTCGGTGGAATACTGGGCGGACTTATAGGTCTAACTCAAGTTATTTTGACTCAGTTCATCCTTTAGGTAATAATGAATAACAGGCCTTGTAAACAATGTCTCTGACTCTTCTATAAAGGAATTTGAAGGGTTACAGGTATAGGACGTTTCAATAATAAGCACCTCTTTATCTGTTTTTACATGAAATTCTATAGGAACTGAACCCTTATGATTGGTCACAATCTGTTTAAATTTATGAATGTGTGTTTTTTCTACTTTATCAGCGGCATCAAGATTTATAACAATCATTTTAATAGAGTCGTTTATATTGTTCAAAGACCATAATCTGTGAGCGATTATACCTGTATCATTTCCTGTTTTATCTATCTCGCCCTGCAGAATATACGGTTCACCGGATTCTACAATTGCATGATATTTTGTATACTGTGAAGAAAAAAGAGTAACCTTCGTCATCCCTTTCAAGTCTTGCATCTTTAGCCATGCCATATTTTCTTTGTTTGCCAACCTTTTTTTTCTTATTTCTTGTGTTACTCCTGCCATCGTCAAAATCTCCCCGGCAGGAAGATCTTTTATCTTTTCTGTATCTGCTGTTATAATAGAGTTTATCAACGCTTTATAACCCTCTAAAGGATTTTCCGTAATATAAACACCCAGCAACTCCTTTTCGTATCGCAGCATTTCGGGCTTGCTCAAGTTTACATCTTGTATCGGTTTTACAGCAGGCTCTGGGGTACCAAACAATGTTTTTGACATCATATGTCCTTCCTGTACCACTTGCGAATATGCATCATTTATATTAGAAAGAAGTTCTTTCCTGTTCGTGCCCAAAGAATCAAAACACCCGACTTTTATTAAGCTTTCCACAACCTTTTTGTTTACCTTGCCCAAATTTACTCTTCTCAGGAAATCAGAAAAAGAAGCGAATCTGCCTTTTCCTCTTTCCTTTAGTATTTCTGCCGCTGCCGCACTGCCAACATTCTTTATTGCTCCCAGTCCAAAACGGATAGATATTTTGCTGTTTGATCTTACTACTCTAAAATTTATATTACTTTCATCTATATCAGGAGGCAAAACATCTATGGACATATCTCTACATTCTTCAATATATTTTGCTCTTGAATCATTATCCTTTTCCGCAGTCATCAAAGCCGCCATCAATTCCGCGGGGAAATGTGTCTTTAAATATGCCGTTTGATAGGCAATATATGCATAGGCAGCACTGTGTGACTTATTAAATCCATAACCGGCAAAATATTCAATAAGCCCAAATATCTCTTCCGCTTTTTTTTTCTTAAAGCCTTTTTCTACTGATCTTGTTATAAATGCTTCTCTTTGTTGTTTCATTATATTTTTTTCTTTCTTCCCCATTGCCCTGCGCAGTATGTCCGCTTCTCCAAGACTGTAACCGGCAAGTCTTTCTGCAATCTGCATTACCTGTTCTTGATAGAGAATCACACCGTATGTCTTTTCCAATATATCTTTCAACTCAGGCACCGGATACTCTATCTTTTTTAAACCGTGTTTTCTCTCAATGAAATCCTTTACCATCCCGCTACCAAGAGGTCCCGGTCTATACAAGGCAACCAAGGCAATAATGTCTTCAAATTGAGTTGGCTTTAGCTCTTTTATCAGGCTATGCATACCTTCCGATTCTAATTGAAATATGCCCTTAGTCTTCCCTTCCTGCAGAAGTTTATAAGTTTTCTCATCGTCTAATGGAATATTATTTATATCAATACCTGCTATACGAGCGGTAATATCTATAATGGTCAAGTTTTTTAATCCTAAAAAATCGAATTTGATCAATCCTACATCTTCTAAATATTGTTTTGAATATTGTGTTACTATTACTTCTTCGCCCACAGGTTTATAAAGGGGGCTTTTTTCGTAGATGGGGTTGATAGAGATAACCACACCGGCGGCATGAGTGGAAGCGTGTCTTTTGACACCCTCCAGAACATTGGAAAACTCAAATAACTTTTTTATACCTTCGTCTTGTTCTATTAAGTTCCTAAGTTCTGGTACCGTGGATATCGCTTTTTCTATAGTTATGCCTAAGTCATTGGGAACAAGTTTTGCCAATCTATCGGCTTCTTTATAGGGAAAACTCAGCGTCCGTGCTACATCTCTTACCACCGCTTTTGCTGCCATCGTGCCAAAGGTTATTACCTGAGCCACATTGAGCCTTCCGTATTTATTGATCACATAATCTATTACTTCCTGTCTTCTATCCACACAAAAATCCACATCTATGTCGGGCATGCTTATTCTCTGAGGATTTAAGAACCGTTCAAAGAGCAAACCATACTTCAAGGGATTAATATCCGTTATACCCAACAAATAACAAACCAACGAACCTGCAGCCGAGCCTCTGCCCGGGCCTACAGGTATATCATTTTTCTTTGCGTAGCTTATAAAATCCCATACGATAAGGAGATACCCGCAAAAATTCATCTTCTTTATTATGGAAAACTCATAATTTAATCTCTCTATATAGAGTGAATGGGATTCTTTGCCTATCTTTTGTAACTGTCTTTCTAATCCTTCCTGAGCACGAGCATACAAAAATTTACAGTCTTCTTCGGAATCTTTGGAAAATGTAGGTGTCTCTATTTTTCCTAACTCTATTTCAAGATTGCACCTTTGAGCCACTACAGATGTATTTTCTACCGCTTCTTTTAAGTCGCTAAATTTGTCGTACATCTCTTCCTGCGTTTTAAAATAAAACTCATCGGAAGTCATTTTCATTCTGTCTTTATCATTAACCTTTTTGGCAGTCTGAATACACAATAAAACATCATGGGCAGCCGCATGCTCTCTATTTAAATAATGACAATCATTGGTGGCAACAAGCGGTGTATTTGTCTCTAAGGATAGTTTGATGACATCCTTTTCTATCTGTTCTTGTTCTTCTAAACCATGCCGCATTATCTCCAGAAAGAAATTATCTTTGCCGAGAATAGATTTGTATTCTTCTACTGCATGTTTTGCCATATCAAAATTATGGTTCAACAAATGCCTTTGAATCTCTCCTTTCAAACAAGCAGATCCA
>JAGMDW010000118.1 GCA_023128455.1 Desulfurellaceae bacterium | reverse complement strand
TTTGAGGGTGTAACCGGACTTAAGATTTTTACCTCTTTAAGGCTATATATCTTTTTGGTGTATATTGGAGGTTTTTCAAAAGGTTGCCCTGAAATTTCTGCAATATTTTTTCGATCCAAAACACCGTAGCTGATTTTATCGTCCTTTTCAAATCTCACAAACTTCATAACATCTCCTCTTACATAATTTCTATATATTTTTATATTATTTAAGAATTTTTTCCAGAACTATTTACACCTGTGAACAAACTATTAATCCGCATTATTATGCTTCCATCTTTCCATGATTTCCAATACCTCTTTGTCTGAGACATCATGCCAATTTCTATAAACCTGGGCTACTGCTTGAAAAAATTGGGGTTTTTCCAAAACTACTATTTCATCTACTATTTTTTCTATCTCTTTTGCCATATCTTCTCCTGAAACAGGCACTGCTACGATAATTTTTCCTGCTCCCTTATTTTTGCAAAGCATTATAGATGCTCGCATAGTAGAACCCATAGCAATACCATCATCAACTAATATAACAATTCTGTCTGTAATCTCCGGCAAGGGCTTATTTTTTCTCAATACTGCTATCCTTCTTATAATTTCCTGTTTTTGCTCTTTTACAACTTCAGCAATTGTTTGTTTAGAAAGCCATCTTTCAGCATCCTCAAAGATAAATGTGCTTCCATCTTCTGCAATTGCACCAAATCCTGATTCTGGATTATATGGAAAAGGCAATTTCCTCGATATCAAAATAGAAAAATCTGCATTTAAATATTTGGCAATCTGGTATCCTACTTCAACTCCACCTCTTGGGATTGCCAAAACTAAAACACCTTTATTCTTATATTTTTCTAAAGCTTCAGCCAGCTTCTTTCCTGCATCTTTTCTATCTTCAAACATATTTTTTGTAATATTTCTCCATTGTCAATTGATTTTTTAAATAGTAACCACAACTATTTTATTAATCATCTTTAATTTATATCATATATAAGCTACAATATTTAGCAATAATCTTATAGGGGATCATATAGTTACTGACCTATAGGGATGAATTGTTGCTTTAATGACTTTTATTTAGCTGAAGTTTTCTAAAATAATTACTCATAAATCTTAATGTCGAAATATTTCTTATAAAATTCCTTGTCCCTGCTAATAAGGGCATTAGCACTTAATTTTGAGAAGGCGCCTATAATAAAATCCGGTAGTATGCGAGCCTTCCTTTTCCCTCCCTCTTTAAGATAGTCCTTCCATGCTTTACCTGCTTTCCATAAAACATCAAAAGAAAGGTGTTTAACTCTTATTCCAGTATCATTTAAAAACTCATCAAGATCTCTCTTTGTTGAAAATTGAGGAGAAAGCTCAGCATAAACAAGATCACAAATTAATAGATGCCCCTTAATACTTGCTTCTTTAAGGAGATTTTTGGATGACTCTCCAAACTGCGGATCCGGCAAAAGAATGTCCAGCAAAATACAGGTGTCAATTGAAAATATCACCTTTTACCTCGCATTTCCCTAACCAGATCATCTGAACTTCCTGTTTTGTTAAGAAAACCATAGTATCTATCAAAAGGAGATTCCTTTTCCTTTGTAAGTAAAAGTTTGTTGTTTTCTAATCTAAAGATCAATCGATCCCCTGGTTTAATATCGAGATGTTTTCTTAACTTTTTGGGTATAACTATTTGACCTTTAGTACTTACTCTTAAAGTCTTCATATTCTTACCTTCCATTAGTTTTACTTATATAAAGTAAGATAATTTTTATATCATGTCAACCTTTTTTCCATTTTCTTAACTTGTTAGTTTTAGTATATTACAAACTTACACTGTTGGCAGGCTCAAAAACCCACGCTGCCAGTTAGAAAAAATGACCTGTAAAAAGGGATTGAGACAATTAGGTATACATTTATATAAACTAAACTTTGTACTCAGGAGAAATTATGGATGGTGAGCAAAAAGTTGTTGTATTGGCTGGTTTGCTTCATGACATCGGCAAATTTTCTCAGCGAGCAGGCGGGGGAAAATCAGATAATGAATTTTTAATGCCAGTATGCGAAGGAAAACCTTTTCATTGGCATGTGCTTTATACCGATGCCTTCATTGAAGATAAAAGATACTCTGCCTTTGCTCAATGACATTGAGATTGAAAATGTAAGAGATATAAGGAGTTTTATTGCCAGAAAAGCGGCTATTCATCATAATCCAGCGGATAACCTTTTAGAACAGTGTATAACAATAGGTGACAGACAGAATAAAAAATAAAAATAAGGGCTGTTTTCTATATACAACAAGCACGGACCCGCTTTGGCAATTCTTGAATATTAAAAGTTGTTGAAATTTTATCTTATCCATTGTATCTTGCTATATATCTTAAGTTGGAGGAGTTAGAATGAAAAGAATGAAACAGTTGTGGTTCATAGTGGCTGTTATTTTGGCAGTATCATGTTTTTTTGGTATTAAGGGATATGCTGCAAATGGTGCTGATAAGTCTATAGAGTTAACCTATAGCAATTTCTTTCCGCCTACCCATATACAGTCTCAATTAGCGGAATCATGGATTAAGGAGATTGAAAAACGAACCAATGGAAGGGTGAAAATTAGTTACTTTCCGGGTGGAACCTTGTTAAAAGGCCCACAAATTTATGATGGAGTTTTAAAAGACATTACTGATATGGGAATGTCTTGTTTTGCTTATACCAGAGGTAGGTTTCCTACTATGGAGGCAATTGATTTACCTTTGGGTTATCCAAGCGGCGAGGTAGCAACATTGACTGTCAATAAATTTTATGAAAAGTTTCAGCCAAAAGAACTTAAAGAAGTTAAAGTGCTTTATCTCCATGCTCACGGACCAGGGTTGCTCCATACCAGAAAACCCGTTCATAAAATGGAAGATTTAAAGGGAATGGAAATACGATGTACAGGATTTAGTGCCAAAGTAGCCAAGGCATTGGGAGCGGTGCCGGTTGCAATGGGGCAGGGCGATGCATACGAAGCTTTAAGAAGGGGTGTAGTAAATGGGACCTTTACTCCTGTTGAAACCTTAAAGGGTTGGCGGCAGGCTGAGGTGATAAAGTATACCATTGATTGCAAGGATATTGGCTATACTACGGGAATGTATGTTGTCATGAATAAACAAAAGTGGGCATCTCTGCCAGAGGATGTTAAAAAGATATTTTCAGATGTAAGTAAAGAATGGACTGTAAAACATGGAAAAGCATGGGATAAAAGTGACGAAGAAGGATATAAGTATAGTTTAAGTTTGGGCAATAAAGTTATTGAGCTTAACCCCGAAGAAAGCGCCCGATGGGTAAAAGCGGTGAGACCTGTAATCGATGAATATGTTAAAGACGCTAAAATCAAAGGATTGCCTGGAGATGAATGTGTAAAAACTATACAAATCTTTATTGGCGAGCCCAGCAGTCAATAGTATTTAAAGAGAAGAAAATTGCAGGGTTTTGTTCACTTTGTGAAGGGGTCTTCTTTTACTCTTAACATCTTTGCAGGCACAGCTTTAATTTTAATGACAGCGCTTGTTTGTATTGATGTGGTTTTGCGTATCTTCAGTCATAGTATTTTAGGCACTTATGAAATTGTGGGTTTTTTAGGAGTTATAGTAAGTGCCTTTGCTCTTCCCCAAACCACTTTGGACAAGAAACATGTAAGTGTGGAAATTTTAGTTAGCCATTTTTCTATATCTTTAAGAAAAACCGCTTGTATCTTTGCGGATTTGATGGGTCTATGTCTCTTCGGATTTATAACCTATGCCGGAATTGTGTATGGTTATGACCTGCAGATAAGCCATGAGACCTCTATGACCATCCAGCTACCCGTTTTTCCTATTTTATACGGAATTGCCTTTGCATCTTTTGTGGTAATGCTTGTGTTATTAAGAGATTTAATTTTGCTATTTAAAAAAGAGAAGGCAAAATAGTGAACACCTTTGTTGGTATTGTAGGGATAATCTTACTTATTCTTTTCCTTTTTTCTGGTATGCCAGTAGGATTCCTTATGGCTCTTTTAGGGTTTGCTGGTTTTAGCTGCGTAATTTCTATTAAAGCAGGCTTAGCAATAGTTATTAAAGATATATTTGGTGTTTTTAGTTCTTACAACCTTACCGTTATTCCTCTTTTTATTCTCATGGGGCAAATTGCATTTCATGCTGGCATTAGCCGACGCTTATATGATGCTGCTCATATTTTATCCAAACATTTACCCGGAGGATTAGCTATAGCCACTATTGGTGCCTGTGCCAGTTTTGCTGCTATCTGTGGTTCAACCAACGCTTCTGCCGCAACCATGACAGCTGTAGCATTACCAGAGATGAAAAGATATGGGTATGGTATGAAATTAGCCACAGGAACCATTGCCGCAGGCAGTAGTTTGGGGATCATGATACCGCCCAGCGTCATTTTCATTATTTATGGTATTATGACCCAACAATCTATTGGCAAGCTATTTATAGCCGGCATTGTTCCAGGACTTTTGATAGCTCTTTTATTCATTGTTACCATTTATGTTTGGGTAAAGCTAAAGCCTGATATAGCTCCTTATAAACAGAATGATTTTGGATGCGCAAAGTCAGCTGTGCTGATTGGTGTAGCTGAAAGCATTTTTTTGTTTTTGTTAGTAATGGGAGGATTGTTTGCCGGATTCTTTACTCCTACAGAGGCAGGTGCTATAGGAGCAGGTGGAACTATTTTGCTGTCTGTATTAAGAAAAAACTTGACCTGGTCTAAGTTTATACAGGCTGTTTTGGAAAGTACAAAAATCTCCTGCATGGTATTGATGATTGTAGCTGGAGCAACTATTTTTGGCCATTTTATGGCTATTACTCGCCTTCCTTTCACCTTAGCTAATTGGGTAACTGTTCTTCCTTTACCACATGGCCTTATTATGATAATTATTATCCTCGTTTATTTCGTTTTAGGCTGTTTTATCGACGCTTTAGCCCTCATTCTTTTAACTATTCCCATCTTTTATCCGGTTGTTATGGCGATGGGCTATAATCCTATCTGGTTTGGAGTGGTTATTGTTCTTGTAACACAGATAGGGGTGATTACACCTCCGGTGGGTGTAAATGTTTATGTAGTAAGTGGTATTGCGAAAGATGTTCCGTTAGAAACTATTTTTAAAGGCGCCTTTCCTTTTTTGCTATCTCTGCTCTTATGCGCATTGCTCCTGGTCCTTTTTCCTCAAATTTCTCTATTCTTGCCAGGATTGATGAAATAATAATATCTATACTTTATTTGACAGATGATGAAAGATCGCCATCCTTATAAATATGCCGTTTTCTACCTGCTCAGGGATTAAAGAGCGCGGGCAATAGAGAAGAGAGCTGGCTATTTCTACATCTTTATTTACTGGTCCAGGATGAAGAATGTATGCATCTTTTACTTCTTTTAATGCAAAGTATTTATAATATTCAGATAAAGAAGGAATAGATTTTCCGCTTTTTCTTTCCAACTGTATTCTCAAAAGCATAATGAAATCTCTATCTGCGCATGCCTCCTTTAGATTTTTAGCTACTTTTACTTCTAATTTTTCTATTTGAGGAGGGATCATGGTTTGGGGCCCGAACACCATTACATCATTCTTAAACATCTTTTGTAAAAAAATATTTGATCTGGCTACCCTACTATGTAAGATATCTCCAAGGATAGAGAGTTTTATTCCTTCCATCTTTTTCTTTTTTTCCCACATTGTAAAGAAATCTAATAAAGCTTGCGAGGGATGTTCAAATGCCCCGTCTCCAGCATTTATAATAGGGATTGAGGTATTTTTGCTCAAAAAAAGTGGAAAACCAGAATCTGGATGGCGAACGATAAATGCCGTTGGATGCATTTGTTCTAAGTTTTGCACTGTGTCCTTTATTGTTTCTCCTTTTTTCAGACTGGACATTTTCATATCTATGTTTATTACTTGTCCGCCTAAATTTTTAGCGGCTATTTCAAAAGAGGTGCGAGTGCGGGTGCTTGCCTCAAAAAATAGATTGATTATCGTTTTTGCTTGCAAGATTTTTTCAAATTCTGTTTTTTTATAAAATGCTTCTTTATAAGCCTTTGCTGTTTGTAATATAGAGATTATATCTTTTTTATTTAGAAAACTTATTCCCAGTAGATTTTTCATATCTTTTCCGTATCACGGTGAAGAGTGTTTACTATGAACCCTTTTTTTTGTAAGAATTTACTCATATATTCCACAATGGCTACCGATCTATGTTTTCCTCCTGTGCAACCATAAGAAAGAGTAAAATAACTTTTCCCTTCTTTTTCATAAAGAGGAAGTAAAAAAGATAAAAGTTCTTCACTTTTTTTTAAAAATATTTGCGTTTCTTTTTTGTTGATTATAAATTCGTATGTTTTCTCATCTTTTCCTGTAGTGTCTTTTAATTCCTTTATAAAAAATGGATTGGGTAAGAATCGAACATCAACCACCATATCACTTTCTATCGGCATACCATACTTAAACCCGAATGAAATAAGCATTAAGATGATCTTTTTTTCTGTTTCTTCTTTTAGAAATTCTTTCCTTAAGACCTCATTGAAAAGCTGTGGAGTGAGGTGAGAGGTATCGATAATTGTATCAGCAAGGGGTTTCATCTTGTCCATAATTGTTTTTTCTTTGGCAATGGCCTGCGAGAGAGAAATATTTTTGCCTATGGTAAGGGGATGAGTTCTTCTCGTTTCCTTAAACCTAGAAAGCATTATTTCATCTTGTGCTTCAAGGTAAACAATTTTTTTGTGTAGTTTTTTTTCGTTTAAAAAACGCACCAGATTTGTGAATTCTTCTATCTCGCCACTTCTTATGTCTATTACCAATGCAATTTTTGGCACTAATGTTTTACTGTATTCTAACATCTGAACAAATGTAGAAAAAAGGGCAATGGGAAAGTTATCCATAGCAAGGAAACCCGAATCTTCCAACATTCTCAATGCCGTGCTTTTTCCTCCACCTGAAAGGCCGGTAATAATGGCGAATCTTGTATCTATCATGGACCTGATTCATCCCGCTCTATGAATTTCCCATAAATGTCTTTTGTATCTTTCACTGCTAACATACTTTTTGTGAATTGTTTATCTTTTGATATTTTTGCCACCGCAGCCAGCGCTTTTAAAAGTTTTATTGGTTTTCCTAAAGGGGAAAGGAGAACAACAAAGAGCTTTACTGGTTTATTGTCTACGGCATTAAAATCTATTCCTGTTTTATTTCTAAACACCCCCGCCACAACTTTGTCTACCATATTTGTTTTTGTATGAGGGATGGCAAAACCATTGCCAATGCCCGTTGTGCCTAAAATTTCCCTTTCTTGCAGGAATTCTTTCAGCTTTTCTTTATTTATAGATGGATATCTTTTTGAAAAGGTGTAAGCTATCGTTGAAAAGAGACTATCTACTCCATCTGCATCTATATCGCATATCAATTCTCTATCTAAGAATTCTTCTACTCTCATCTCGTTTCAATTAGTCCATAATTTCCATTTGTCTTGCAGAAAAGTATGCTTACCTTCTCATTTTCTACATTTTCAAAAACGATGAATTGCTGTTCTGTAACTTGTAACTGCATTACTGCCTCTTCTGCTGACATTGGTTTTAAACTGAAGTCCTCCACGATTATTTGTGGTTCTGTTACTGTCTCTGTCTTGTTTGCTGTTATTTTTCTTCTATCTTCGTATCGTTCTTTTAATCTTCTCAGTTGTCTTTCCAATAGTTCGTAAACAAGATCAATAGAGGTATACATATCCTTGCTTGTTTCTTTTGCTTTGACAATTTCTCCATCTGCATTGAGTTTCACATCTGCAATTTGTCTGTATTTCTCCACACTTAGCGTTACCCATATTTCATTTATATCTGTTATCTTCTCCAATTTACTCATTTTCTTTTCTGTATATCCCTTTAATGCATTCGTTACTTCTATATTTTTTGCCGTAATGTTCAGGTTCATAAGTCCTCCTCTATAAAAATTTGCGCCGTATAAAATACATCTCCTCCAATTAATTTATCATATACCTTAAATCTACATCCATCGCATATCCTTTCTGTTGCCTTTTTAATATTAGAAGGCATTATTATTTTCATGTGGCGAAAAGGTGAGGAATAAAAAAGGGATTTGAATTTTCTTCTTATATTAACAAAATGAAATGGGTTGAGTAAGAGAAAGATAACCCTTTTTTTAGTAACCCTCATAGCTTCCTTCAGTGCTTTGCTGCTTTTTTCTATGAATTCAAAAGATGTAATGAATAACGCGATATCAAAGGTTTTATTTCTAAATGGAAGAAAATGTGCATTTGCTCTCACACTGGTTATACCTTTAAGACGAGCAAGCCTCAACATTTGCCATGCCTTATCCACTCCAACTACTTGGAAACCTTCTTTCTCCAACAGGCGAGAAAAATAACCCGTTCCACAACCTATTTTTAAAATACGCATTCCTCTGAAGTTTTTTAAGAGTAAGAATAAAGCCTTAGCTTCTCTTTCTGTAACCTCCTTTCCTTCTTTTTCATACCAACTTTCATAATTTTTTGCGCCTATATCGCTTAGTGAATCATAAAAGTCACTCATTCAGTTTTTCTCTTACTGAGTTGACTTTTCCTTTCATGGATAGTTTTTTATCTACTCTTTCGTCTATATGTATATGCATAGATACTCTCTTTAGGCCTATCTCAAACATGTGTTTGTATATGCTTTTTACTGTATCGAGTATTTCATCTATTTCGCCTTCTAAAACAGTGTCCGTTGGTGTAAGTTGATACTTTATTCCCTTTTCTTTGATAACTTTCTGCACTTCTGCTACATACTTGCTTACACTAGGCGAACCTGTACCAAGTGGCGTAACTACCAACGAG
>JAGMDW010000117.1 GCA_023128455.1 Desulfurellaceae bacterium | reverse complement strand
TTTCCTTGCAAGTATCGAAGATGATTGTAAACTTTTAAGCTGTTTCAACTATGATTTTCCCATTTTTTTTCACGAATGGTAGTTTATTTAAATCTCTCTTGCTTGGTCCGCATATGCTTTTACCATCTATTGCATATTTACTCCCATGACAGGGACACTCAAAAATATTTTTCTCTTTGTTAAAATTTACAATACATCCCAGATGGGTGCAGTGTGCAGAAAAGACTGTTATCTTGCCTTTCAAACTTAGGACGAATATCTCATCTTTATAGGCTACCTCATCTCGTTCAGCTTTTGTGAAGATTACCCTTCTTTTTCCTCCGGGATTAAACAATATGAAGGAAACCGCAGGAACAGCAAGGGCACATACTGTAATGAGCGAGAAAATAAAATTTCTTCTACTTGTTTTTCGCTTCATCGGTAATCACTTTTTCTACTAAATCAAAGAAAATCTTGTAGAATTCCGACTTTGCGTTTTGTCTTACCTTTTTGTTCAACTCCGGTATCCATTTTAGGAGATGTTTATCTAAAAATTCTTGTTTCTGTTTGTAAAGTTTTTTTTCTTCCAAATAGTCCAAAAATGAGAGTTCTACGGAAAAATGATCAGGCAGATCGGGGAAGTCTTCTTTTAATTCCAACCCTGCATTTTTATACATATCTGTTATATCATCCACACAATCAGCCATCACCCTCTTTTCCCTTGTGGCATAAGTGGATTCATAAGGAGATACGGGAAGTTCCGGATAGGAAGAAATAAACAATTTCGTATATTCTACACGCAGTTCTTTCGCGCTTTCCTTTTCTATATCTGAAGACAATTTTTCTACCAATTCCTTTTCCCGCCCATTTTGTAAAAGAAAATCAACAACATTTGGCCACAATTTAACTGTTTCATCTTTGGGAAAGAGAGAAAGATAGGTCAATGCGCGAAAGATATTCATGCAGGTAAGTTTAGTGATATAACTTTTTTTGTCAATAATCCGAATTGCCTCACCAAAAATCTACCTGTCTGCCGTGCCTGCACAGGTAGGCGAATGCGGGAATTTAGAGGCTAA
>JAGMDW010000116.1 GCA_023128455.1 Desulfurellaceae bacterium | reverse complement strand
GGACGAAGTGTAGCGAACCACAAACACTGTGTTATATGACGTTCCGTCTCCTGGCTTTTTTATTGTCTATATCCAATAAAAATTCCTCAACATTGGAAATCACCTACCCAAAGCCCACAGAGTGAAACAGCACGAGACGAGGGTCAGGTGCAGTGACATGATAGATGATACTTATGCTTGTCTTGCTGTTACCGGCCGGAATGCTACTTTAGAAGCTGTGATTTCCCTTCTCGCATCCATTTCAGTAAGTAGCCATTCCATTGCTTAGTGTCATATACCTATTAAATATTAATAAAAATCACTACCAACCAATAGATGCTTTTACACAAAAGCACCTAAACCGCAAAAACAATAACAGCCGCATCAATATCAATGACATCTTTTAATAGTGATGGAACACTAAGTTCTATTGTAGTACAGCAGAACTAAAATCACAGGACTGCATAGAAGAAGACAAACAACGATAATGTTAACAATGATTGTAAACCAAAAGTTCATAGGCTCTTTTTTTCTTATTATCTGCTTAGACATGGTTCCTGCTACACCTTTTCGGAGTGCTTTATGAATGTCACGTACTTGAGCAATAGCAAAAATTACTATGAAGGTTGTCCAAATAGTCAAAGCGATCGTTGGGATTAAGGTGAATTTCATTAGTTATCTCTATCTGACTTATTATTAAATGGCATACCATACTCTTTCAGCATGTATTCCTTTAGGCTTTCTTTATCCTCCATATCTATCGCTTCCATTTAACATTTTATGCTAAGTTTTTCTTTAGCACAGTTTTTCGTATAACTTGTTTATATCCGCATTATTGCAGATATACATCTCTTTAAAAGCAATTACATTTTAGTTTATACCAGCCCTTCCAATACATCAAGAGGACTTTGTATCTTCCTTAAGTCTTTATTACTCACTTATGTGTAAATTTCCGCAGTTTTTGAGCTTTTATCAATTCTTACCAACTGTGATGCACAAAGACTACTTTCGCTAACTTTCTTTCCATTTATAACACTTCCTTTTTATTATATCGCTAATAATATTACGATCTATTTGTTTTTATCAGACAGGACAGCAGGCGTTTAAAAATACCGTAAAAAAATTGGTATCGCCTGAGTATTGCACCAGATATAACGCCTATTAAGTGGTAGGGTAAAAACTGTAATGGTGTTACATCTTTGCCTATTCCGAAACGCATCAGTGCATAAACTCCCCATACAGATATACCTGCAACCAATAATATATTTCCTAATATCCTCAAAGTATTTCTTCTATTATTCATACAACATTATACCCTTATCTTAGTGATTACCCAACATAATCTTAAACTCAATCCTTTTTTCACTTCTTTAGCTGCAGTTAATCTAAAACATTTTCTTCCCATAAAATAAAGCAAAAATAGACAGTATTTGCTTATGATTTGTCATGTATTAACATATAATTCTCTTTTAATAGTGTCCAATTCTCCAAAATATATAACATTATCAGACAAAAGAATTTTAGTATCCATAAGAGAATTGAGTATTGTGTTGAATTTTGTAATTTAACTGACAATCTTAGATATTTCCATAATAAATGTAATAAACGGGATGATGAAAATGAAAAGGTTTGTATCTTTAGGTTTGCTGATTTCTGTTTTCTTGATGGTTTCAACTTTTGCTGGCCAAAAAAGCTTAAAAGGATATCGTAGCTGATAAGGCATCATCAGGGATGCTTGAGAATTTAGTGTCGGTATGATAAAATTGAAATATGTTAGAAATAGGAATCGGCTTTCTCGGTGCAGGGAATATGGGCGGTGCACTGATAGAAGGTTTAATAAGAAACGGTTTAAACAAAGAGCATCTCTTTATTTCGGATAAATTTCACAAGACTGAGGTAGAAAAGAGATTTGGAATAAATGTTTTAGACAATGTTGATTGTGTAAAAAAGGCAGATGTTATTTTAATCTGCGTGAAACCACAGGATATATCAGCTTTATTAGAAGAAATAGAGCCTGTTATAGATGATGAAAAATTGCTTATCTCTATTGCCGCCGGAGTGAAGATTTCAACTATTGAAGAAAAATTACACAATAAAGGAAGAATCATTCGGGCTATGCCTAATATTGCAGCTTTAGTGGGAGAGGCTATATCCTGTTTTTGTGGTAATGAAAAAGTAGAGGAGAAGGATGAAAAGATTGTGTGTGAGATTCTTTCATCCGTGGGGAAAGTAGAGAAGATAGAAAATGAGGAGCTTTTAAATGCGGTGACAGGTCTTTCTGGCAGCGGTCCTGCTTATATCTTTGAAGTAATAGAGGCAATGTCAGACGGAGGAGTAAAGATGGGATTAAAGAGAGACGCGGCGATGTTGCTTGCCGCTCAAACCGTGAAAGGAGCAGCAGAGATGGTGCTGAAATTAAAGAAACATCCTGCTCAACTCAAGGATATGGTAACCTCGCCTGCAGGAACAACTATTTACGGTTTGAGTATTTTGGAAGAAAAAGGGACGAGAGATGCATTTATAAAGGCAGTGGAACAGGCGACAAGAAGATCAAAAGAATTGTC
>JAGMDW010000115.1 GCA_023128455.1 Desulfurellaceae bacterium | reverse complement strand
TATTCTTCTATTTTTCCTATTACTCTTTTTACATCTTCCCCTTTTTTCTCGCCTACAATAACCAATTTTGTTTTGGGAAAATTTTTATTCAATTTATAAAAGGCATCTATGAGTATGGGATAACCCTTCACCTTATCCCATCTTCCCACCGCACCAAACACTATTTCATCATCTCCAATATTCATCTTTTTTCTCAAAATCATGCCGTCTTCCTTAAAACTAAATCTCTTCTCATCTACCATCCCTCTCATAATGGTTACCTTTCTATTTTTAAAGGGGCTTTTCCTCCATAATTTATAAGAGGTAAAAATAAGTGAGCAATCTCTATACATAAGATTGTGTAAAGAAAAATGCCAATCTTTATTTCCTCCATAGATTCTTATAGGATAAAAACCTAATTTTTTTCTCAAAATATAGGAGAAGAAAAATGCTTCTCCTCTTATACTGACAACAACATCAGGCCTAATAGAAGAAAGCCTATTTTTCAAAAACAAAAAAATCTTTAAGGAAGAAAATATATTCCCTCTTAAAGGGAGGATATCAAATGTTTTTAAATTTCTTTCATGGGCTGCTTGAAAGGCAAAACTATGTTTTATCGCTCCTACTATAACATCGTATTTTTTAGAGAGCACTCTTGCTGATTTTAATCCAAAATCTGTTAATGCACTATCCCATGTTTCATCTAAGATGAAACAAATCTTCATCTACTTTCTTTTTCAAATGTTCCAGATATCTTAAATCTGCGTTTTAACTCATCTCTAATAGTTGATGGTGGTATATCAAAATAAGCCAGACAAACCAAAAGATGAAAAAACAAATCTGTTGCTTCATATATAATCTGGCTTTCCTTTTCATCTTTAGCCGCTAAAACCACTTCTGTAGATTCTTCGCCTATTTTCTTCAGTATTTCATTCAATCCCTCTTTAAATAAAGAAGCAACATAAGAATCCTCTGGCATCGTTCCTCTTCTTTCTATGATAATCTTATATACCTCATCCATCACCTTTCTCTCGTCCAATCCTACCTTGTATACAATCTCTTCAAATTCTTCAGGCAAAGGAGACTCTGTTTCCATCACCTTTCCTCTAAAATATTTCCTGTAAAAACAACTGCGATGATTGGTATGACATGCCGCTCCTTTCTGTTCCACTTTTATTAAAAGTGTATCCGCATCACAATCAAAATAGATCTCTTTTACCTTTTGTGTATGCCCCGATTCTTCACCCTTTCTCCACAGTTTTTTTCTCTCTCGTGAGAAATACCAACCCGATTCATCCTTTAAGATATTTTCTACTGCTTCTTTATTTGCATAAGCCAGCATCAAAACCTCATCATTGTAAAAATCCTGCACAATTACAGGAATAAGTCCTTTTTCGTCAAAATTTAGAGTTTCTATAAGTTTCATGTTAACCTCACACATATACCGTTTTTTGATAAAAATTCCTTTACCTCTTTTATCGAATATTGACCATAATGAAAGATAGAAGCAGCTAATGCGGCATCTGCACCAGCCCTAAACACATCTAACATATGCTCTGGTTTTCCTGCACCGCCAGAAGCAATAACAGGTATATTCACAGTTTTTGCAACTGCTCCTGTCAGCGGAATATCATAACCTGCCTTTGTTCCGTCTCTATCCATACTCGTCAACAGAATCTCTCCTGCCCCTTTTTCCTCCACAAATCTTGCCCACTGAATAACATCTAATCCTGTAGCTGTTCTTCCACCATGAATATAAACTTCCCACCCGTCATCTTTTTTCTTCGCGTCTATAGCTATTACAATGCATTGAGTGCCAAACGCTCGGGATGCTTTTTCAATTATTTCAGGTTCCTGCACCGCCTGAGTGTTGATAGATACCTTATCCGCACCAGCCATAAGCAGATTGCGAATATCCTCCAGCGTCCTTATACCTCCTCCAACGGTAACGGGCAAAAACACATTTTGCACCGTTCTTTCTACTACATCTATTATAATGTCCCTTTTCTCATGGGAAGCAGTAATATCTAAAAAAACCAGTTCATCTGCTCCTTCTTTATCATAAACCAAAGCAGTTTCTACCGGATCTCCCGCATCCCTCAAATCTACAAAGTTTATACCTTTTACCACCCTTCCCTCTTTTACATCCAAACAGGGAATAATTCTCTTTGTCAGCATTTAGACCTCTAAAACCGTTCCCACATTGTTGAATATCACTCTATCTTTAAATGCACAATAAAGTTCTGCTGTCATCTTTAATCCTGTGCAATGAGATGGTCCTATAATTTCCAGATCCATTTTTTCCAACTCCTCAATTACCATTTTTCTTTGATAATCACTAGCCGGACCCAAATGCGTTCCCCCGATGAAGCCAAACACCCTTTTATTGAATGTTTTTTCTGCCTGTCTTATGATATTTATAATCCCTCTGTGAGCACAACCAAATATAATAAAAAGCCCTTTTTTTACATCAAGAATTAAAGACATATCATCTGTCACATCATCTTTCTCATAAACTCCATTCTTCTTATAAACAAAGTTTTTGTCCACTTCTTCAAAATCTGTTGTCATCTCCTCAAAGCCTGTGGTATAGATATTTTCGCTTACCTCCATAGGTTTATCATCCAATACAAATCTTATTCCCTTTTCCTCATAAAATTCCCGTTTTTCTATACCAAGATATCTCAATTTACCTGTATCACTCAGCTTAGAATATCTATCCCTGAAAATTTCTGGATGACCGTATACAACAGGTTTTGTATAATCTAAAAGATACTTCAGTCCACCCCCATGATCATAATGCCCATGACTCAAAACTACCTTGTTTATCTTCGTCAAATCAATATTCAAAAGCTTTGCATTGTGTACAAAAACATCACTCTGACCCGTATCAAAAAAGAATTTTTCTTTTTTTGTCTCAATAAAAATACTCAAACCATGTTCTGCTTTAAACTTTGGCTTTGATGCCGATGTATTTTCAACAACCGTTGTTATCCTGAACATAATGCCTCCTTAAGGCTTATCTTATTTTCATAAATTGCTTTACCCACAATAACACCGACCACGCCAAATTTTTCCACTTTTTTCAACCCTTTTATATCTTCTATGTTAGAAACGCCGCCCGAGGCAACAACATCCAAGCCTGTTTTCAATGCCACCTCTTTATAAAATAAAGGACTTATGCCTTCCAATGTCCCATCTCGGGAAACATCGGTAACAATAGTCTGCTTTATGCCCATATCTTTTACTCTCAATAATAAATCCACATAATCAATACTTGTATTCTCGCACCACCCTGAAATCTTAACATATTTTCCTTCAACATCCACCCCGGCGATGATTTTATCTTTATATAAAGAGACAATTTTTTCAAAATCACTAAAACTTTTAACCATCATTGTGCCTATGATAATACTGTTCACACCGCAAGAAAATAACTCTTCTGCAATCTTCAGGTTTCTTATCCCGCCGCCTACCTCAATCTCAGCATCAATACTGCTTGCTATATCTTTTACAATATCACGATTATTTTTTTCTCCAAATGCAGCATTTAGATCCACAATATGGATTCTCTTTACACCTAAGCTACAAAACTTTTCCGCTATATTCAAAGGATTATAACTATACACATGCATATTTTCCCTTTTCCCCTTAGTAAGCCTTACCACTTTACCATCATATATATCAATGGCAGGAATAATCAGCATCGCTCTCTACAGAAATTGTAGAAATTCTTTAGTAGCTGCAATCCCCATTTTTGGCTTTTTTCGGGGTGAAATTGAGTGGCAAAAATATTATCCTTTTGAATAACGGAGCAAAAATTTCTATTGTATGGTGTTGTGGCAATTGCCACCTTCTCATCAGGTAAAACATAATAAGAATGATCAAAATAAAAATAAGTATCAGGCGGAATATCCTTCAAAAGTGGCGAATCTTTTATTTTATTAACCTCATTCCATCCCATATGCGGTACTTTTACATCAGCTTTAAATTTAATCACCTCTCCCTTTATAACACCCAATCCCCTATGCTCACCAAACTCATAGCTTTTGCTGAATAAAATCTGCATGCCCAAACAAATACCCAAAAAAGGTACTCTACTTTCAAATATATCATACAGTGCATCTATTAAATTCAGTCTACGCAAGCTTTCTATACAATCCTTAAATGCCCCCACGCCAGGCAGTATAATCGCATCAGATGCCTTAATGTCGGCAGGGCGAGATATAAGCACAGTTTTGTCTCCTATTTCCTTTAATGCCTTTTCTACACTTCTTATGTTGCCTCTTCCATAATCTATAATGCCTATCTTAATCATCACTCAATCTCAACCAACTTCACACCGTTAAATGTTTTGCCCAAAAATAATCTGCCAACGCGGGCAAATCTTTCCGGAGTATCCGTAGTAAAAAACATAAGTGTTCCTTTTCCGTTTATTTTTCTTTCTTCTACCTCTCTTTTTACCGCCTGCGCAACAGCCTTCGCCGAGCTTACCAGAGATACCTTCTCTCCTAATGTCTCGGCAATTACACCCCGAAGAAGAGGGTAATGTGTACACCCTAAAATAAGTGTGTCTATATCCTTTTTTTTCAACCCTTCAAGATAAAATTGTGCTACCGAATGCGCTATATTTCCATTTGTAATACCTTCCTCAACTAACGGAACAAACAATGGGCAACTCTGGGAAAAAACCTCGTAATTTCCCCTTTTCTTTATCTCTCTTTCATAAGACCGGCTTCTAATAGTTGCCTCGGTGCCAATAACACCAATCCTTTTATTTTTTGTAGATTTTAATGCCATATCCACCCCGGGCTCTATAACACCCAATGTAGGAATAGAAAGCTGTTTCTTCAATGTAGATAAAGCATAGCTGGAAGCTGTGTTGCAAGCAACAACAATCATCTGCACCTGAAAATGAGTAAGAAAAGCAATATTCTTTAAAGAATATTTGATAACCGTTTCTTCTGACTTTGTTCCATAAGGCAGGCGAGCCGTATCTCCTAAATAGGCAACGCCAACCTGCGGTAAACATTTTCTTATCTCTTTTACCACGGTAAGTCCACCTACGCCAGAATCAAATACACCGATCACAAATCTTCTCCACAAGGAGTGGTATCTCCTTTAAGTTTTTCTGCGGCATGAGGCAAAGCGTCAATGATAAAACTTAAGCTTTGATGAACAGCCTTTGGTGAACCTGGAAGATTGATAATTAATCTTTTATTTCTCACCCCTGCTATTTCACGAGACAGCATAGCATACTTTGTAAACTGAAGTCCCTGCACAATTAAAGCCATAGGTATACCTGGTACCTCATACTCTATTACCTTTCTCGTTGCCTGAGGTGTAACATCTCTTTCATACAGTCCTGTACCTCCACTTGTAATCACCACATCCACATCCCTCATATCGCAAGCTTTTTTCAATTCTTCTGTGATTTTTTCTTCCTCATCCGGCACAATGGAATAATAAACGATTTCAGCCTTTTGCTCAACAATTTTTTTTACCGTATCTATTATCCCATCCTTCCTTTCCCCCTTGAAACAAGAATCACTAACCACAATTAACGCTAAATTCATCTATACTCTCCCATTCAACATTCTTAAAACATACCATTTTCCATCTGTTTCTATAATATTTATACCTCCATAATCCTGAGCAATGGAAATTAAAAAATCCGACGGCAAATTAAAAATTTCTCCTACAATAATTCTATTTATCGTTCCATGAGATACAACAACGATGTTTTTCCTTATATTTTTTATCTCTTCTACAAATGGTGATAAGCGTCTTCGGACATCAAAGGAGCTTTCTCCCTCAGGTATACGAAAATGAAAAAAATCTTTTATATACTGTTTTGATTCTTCTGGAAATTTTTTCTTAATCTCTTCCCAACTACAACCTTGAAATATACCAAAGTTTTTTTCTCTTATTCTCTCATCTACAACAATTTTTGCTTTTATTTTTTCTTTAATCCTTTCTGCCGTATATATGCATCTTTTCAAAGGACTGGTAAATATTACATTTATATCTTTATCTTCAAAAAAATTTGATATTTTCTCTGCCTCAATTTTACCATCTTTGTTCAATTCTATATCCATTGTGCCATTAAATATCTCTCTTCCTGCATTTTTTACCCTTCCATGTCTAATAATATAGATCTTAGTGATTTTTTGACTAAAAAAGAAGGTATATTTATCCATATCTACAGTTTTTATTTGACTGAACGCAACTTGTCAATATACTTTTAAATATGGCACAAATCTTCGATTTGAGCGTAAAAACCTTAGAAGGGAGTTTTTATGATACAAAAGAAAATCGGCGAGCTCTTAATAGAAGAAGGATTTATAAATGATGAATATATTAGCTTTGCCTTAAAAGAACAGGAATCAACCGGTGAGCGCGTCGGTGATATATTGGTAAGATTAGGTATTGTTACAGATACAGAAGTTGCCGCAGTCTTAGCAAAACAAAGTAAAAAAGATTTTGTTGATTTAACAGATTTTTCATTTGATAAAAAAGTATTAGAAACAATACCAATAAGTTTTACCCGTCAATATACTGTATTGCCTTTATCCAATGACAATGGAATGTTTCGCATTGCAGTGAGTGATCCGTTTGATATAAAAATCCCCGAATTGGTGCCGGGAGGCGGAATCGAACCACCGACACAGGGATTTTCAGTCCCTTGCTCTACCGACTGAGCTATCCCGGCAATAGTGGAGCTGACGGGTTTCGAACCCGTAACCTCTACGCTGCCAGCGTAGCGCTCTCCCAACTGAGCTACAGCCCCATTGACCCAAATTCTATGGAATTTTTTCTATGTGTCAAGGCGTTATGTAGCTGGCTTAACTGTAAAAGAATATCCTCCGTTCTATCTTTAATGTTTCCTTTAGGAAAAGTTTAAGGAGTTTAGATAGTTCTCTCCATCTTTGGAACCTATTCATTGTCTTTTGACAAATCAACGGGCCGAGCAATCGTTTATGGTAAATGAATACTTCTTATCAACACAATATTTCATTATCTCATATGTCATTTTCCTGCTTCCATAGAGAAAAAACTTTGTAGAAGATATCAAGCCCAATTGAATGCCCGATTGATACCCTTCTCTAAACCCTTCTTTCTCAAGATTATGCACATTGATGTCTGTTACTAATAATTCCTGTAGAGTTAACTGATCTATCCCTATACGGTTTAACTCCTCAAGGCATCCTATCAGTTTATCCTTTTGCTTTGGGTAAGATGGCACTTCTACAGCAACCCATTTAAACATATCTCTTGCTCGCTTCAGATATTTTAGTACTTCCTTGTTGTAATCTGTGGCTGCTAAGTTAAACCTAATTTCCTGGATACCAAGATCCTTAAGAACACCAAGATGCTCATCGTCGGCAATAATACCATTGGTATATACCCAGAAATGTAATCCAGATTTGGCTTTCTTTATTTCAAATATACAAACTTTTAATTCGGGAAGATATAATAGAGGTTCGCCTCCGGTAAAAGCAACGCCTTCAATTTTATCTTTATGATGTTGAAACTCACTCAAAAAACTCTTTCGGATGTGTTCTTCCTCTTTCCTTTTGTCTGGTGTGTCTGTTTTGTAAGCATAAACAAAACAAAAAGGGCATTTAGCGTTGCAGTGGTACCCAAGTGGGAAAGATATATATGCCCTGTGATTACTGCGAATGCATATCTCACAGCCGGGAATGAGAGGACCTGTACTTACAGCCGGATGTGAACCATGAAAATGTAGATTAGGGAAGCTGCTTTGAAGTCGTTTTATCTCTTCCAATACTTCAGATTCTTTGCGCGTAAAATCCATCTTTACGCCTCCTTCTTTAATCTTATTCTAACATAAACCTTAGTCCAGTTCAAAAACGGTGCGTTCCAATCTCAATTGTCATGTCCAGACATCTACTATGTTATACTATGACACCTCCTGGGAATTGAAGAATCTATCAAACATTTCATGGAAATATAGACTTCAGCAACATGGCACTGGCCAGAACAAAAATTATACCAATAGTTCGAATAAGAGCCTTTTAGGGAAAGCGAGTGACTGCCATGGGGCCAATTTGACCTCCAATGAGAACACCTGGCACTGTAAAAATGATAAGGCTCAGTATGGCGTTTAGTTGACCAGAATTACTGGCGCGAATATTTGTGTAGCAAAGCTACCCTGTCCGGGATTTGACTGTAGCGCAGCAAGAAATAGTTGTTAAAGAGTACCTAACCTACTGAACTGATACAGATTAAGAATTCGCTGAAGCTTGTAATAACAAATTCTCAACAATCGCACGTTTTCGGCAGCGAATTTCTTCCCCTTCTGCACTTAAAATTACACGATTTTTATACTGAAAAGTGAGAAAGTTGCTTACTTCTCTTGGGATGTCTCAACTTCTTTATGGCTTTTGCCTCTATCTGCCTTACCCGTTCTCTAGTTACACCCAACACCCTACCTACTTCCTCCAAGGTATGTTCACCATCCTCTCCAATTCCAAATCTCATCCTCAAAACTCTTTGTTCCCGCTCCGTCAGTGTTCCCAACACCTCATCTATCTTCTCCCTCAAATTAGTATCTATAGCAGTATTCAGAGGGGACCTGGTATGCATATCCTCTATAAAATCTTCCAAGTGAGCATCTTCTTCGTCGCCAATAGGTGTTTCTATTGAAACAGGTTCTTTGGCAATCTTCATTATCGCTCTTACTTTATCTAAAGGTACCTCTAAACAACCAGCGATCTCTAAAGGAGAAGGTTCTCTGCCCAATTTCTGCAACAGAAATTTAGAAGTTCTCACGATTTTATTTATTGTTTCTATCATATGTACAGGAATTCTAATTGTTCTTGCCTGATCCGCTATGGCACGAGAAATAGATTGCCTTATCCACCAGGTAGCATATGTAGAAAATTTAAAACCCTTGTGATAATCAAATTTATCAACTGCTTTCATCAAACCAATATTACCTTCCTGAACAAGATCCAAAAACGGAAGCCCTCTATTCAAATATTTCTTAGTAATGCTTACCACCAATCTTAAATTAGAACGAACCATTTTATTTTTTGTCTCTTGTTTCCTATATTCATGAGTTTCCATTTGCGAAAGGAGCATGTCTAATGCTTCTTTCTCTGAATCATCATCTTGTCTTTGAAATCTCTCTTTAAGATCAGAAATTGCACTATTTATATATTTGTCACAAAAAGAAATATTTACCAAACATTCCACAATTTGATTTTTTAGCAAATGTGCCCCTCCATTATTTTTATACATCCAATATCTATCCAACAAATTCTTCAATTGATCCAGCAAATTCAGTATCTTTTCTTGACAAGACTCCTCGGTTTCAGGAAAATCACTATTTTCTACACAGTCAAACACATCTCTCAACTTCACACCGCCTATATTCAGTTGCCCTTGAAGATGAAAAATAATATCTTTAAAAAAGGGTATGTCCACCAGGCAATTCAAGATTCCAATTTTCTCATTCTCAATATTCATAGCTATTTCAATTTCCTCTTCTCTTGAAAGGAGAGAAATCTCTCCCATTTCTCTCAAGTACATGCGAATAGGGCTTTTTGTCTCTGCTTCCTCGTCAGAAAACACTATTCGCTCCTTTATTTTCTTCTCCCCTATCTTTTCCTTCGCTTTTTCAGATTGTGCTACATCCACAATATCAATGTCTAAGTTATGACAGAGAATAAATAATTTATCTATCTCTTCTACAGAAATCCCTTCTGGTAGAAGATTATTTATTTCATCATAAGTTATACAACCTTTCTCCTTGCTTTTGCTCAACAGCTCTCTGCCAATTTCCGGTCCCAACAAACCATCGCTACTGCTCATATTAAAACCTCCCCAATTCCATATTACACAAATTTAGTAGAAGAAAGTAAGGTGTCAAGTCAGACTTATCTTTTAGTATTTTTTTGCTATAATGAAAGCAATAATGAAGATTGACCTATTTAACTACCATTTACCATTATCTTTCATAGCACAACACCCAAAGGAAGAAAGGGACAGTTGCAAACTCTTAACATATAATAGAAAAACAAAACAAATAACACATGATATATTCAAAGATATTATAAATTATATTTCCCCAGGCGATCTTCTCATGCTCAATGACACAAAGGTAATTCCAACAAGATTATTTGGTAAAAAGAAAACAGGAGGAAGAGTAGAAATATTCCTTGTGGAAAAAATCGTTCCTAATATTTACAAAGCTTTAACCAAAGGTAAATTAAAAGAAAAAACAACAGTAACACTAAAAAACGGCATTCAAGCTCAAATCTATAAAAAAGGAGAGGAAAGTATTGTATGCCTTGATTATAAAGGAAACTTTGATGAAACTTTAGATGAAATTGGCGAAGTGCCTCTCCCTCCATACATAAAAAGAGATTACGGGTCATATAACAGAGAAAAAGATAAGTCCTATTATCAAACAATATTTGCGAAAAAAAAAGGAGCTATTGCCGCTCCTACTGCAGGATTACATTTTACACAAAGCCTACTGTCTAAGATAAGAAAAAAAGGAGCAAATATTACATATATTACATTACATGTAGGAATAGGAACATTCAAACCCATTAAAGAAGAAAATCTTGAAGAGCACAAAATGTTTCCCGAATATTTTGAAATAGAAGAAGAAACCGCAAGACTATTTAATGAAACAAAGAAAAAAGGGAAAAAGGTATTTGCTTGCGGGACAACAACAGTAAGAGCATTAGAAGGTAATATAACAAAAGAGGGTTTTCTAAAAAGCAGAAAGGGTTCTACGAATCTTTTTATATATCCTGGATACAAGTTCAAATCAATAGATGCGCTTATTACAAACTTTCACTTACCAAAATCCACCCTACTCTTGCTTGTTAGCGCATTTGCAGAAAGAAAAGAAATTTTACGCTGCTACAAAGAAGCGATAAAAAAGAGATATATGTTTTATAGTTTTGGTGATGCCATGTTGATTCTGTAATTTTGCCTCAATGCCTCGTAAACAATGATGGATACGGCATCTGATAAATTTAAGGAACGCACTTTGCCAGACATAGGAATAGTAATACAATTTTCTTTATACCTCGAGAGAAGTTTTTCTGGTAGTCCTTTTGTTTCCGAACCAAAAATAAAAAAATCACTACATTTAAAAGAAACATTCCAATAAACAAAACCCATTTTTTTCGTAACTAAATAAATTTTAGCTCCCTTGTTTTTGGACAAAAAATCTTCCCATTTATCATAAATCCTATAATTCAAATATTTCCAATAATCAAGTCCTGCTCTTCTCAGATGAGAATTGGACAGACTAAACCCCAACGGTCTTATAAGATGTAAAAAAGAATTCGTTGCTACGCATAAACGAGCTATATTACCTGTATTAGGGGGAATTTCTGGTTGATATAAAACAATATTAAACATTCCAATGTAGACTCCCTGGCAGCGACCTACTCTCCCACGGGGTCACCCCCGCAGTACCATCGGCGCGAGAGAGCTTAACTGCCGAGTTCGGAATGGAATCGGGTGTTTCCTCTCTGCTATGACCACCAGGAAGATCCAAACATTAAGAAGTGAAGTCTAAGTCACACGGTCTATTAGTACGCTTCCGCTTCACTGATTACTCAGCTTCCACTTAGCGCCTATCAACCAGGTAGTCTACCTGGAACCTTTAGGCTCTTTAATTAATAAGAGCGGGAGATCTTATCTTGGGAAGGGCTTCCCGCTTAGATGCTTTCAGCGGTTATCCACACCGAACATAGCTACCCAGCGGTGC
>JAGMDW010000114.1 GCA_023128455.1 Desulfurellaceae bacterium | reverse complement strand
TCTCTGTGTTTTTTGTCCTTTATTCTTGCAGGTTTGCCGGGCTTGTCAGGGGCAGCGGAGCCTGTCTCTCAAAGGCGTGACACCGTCACTTTTGAGGCTATTGCACCAGAGGAAAAACCCAGGTTCAGGGTGGAAATCCAGGGTGAGTTTGTGGCTCAAGAGAGGGAACTTGATGGGAGTTTTGTCATTAGTGAAAGTATTTTTTCTAAGAGCTTCGGGGAATTTGTTTTCTTTACGGACCAAAAAAGAAAGAAGATCACTGATCTCGATGAAAAGGGGCGGATAGAGCTTTACCTTGTCAAAGCCTTTTATAGCCTGACCGACCGCATAGAGGTCCATGGAAAGATCGGGGCAGGGAGGATTGTGACAAAACTCAAAAACCTGAAGGGTCAGACTATTCAGGAATCCACAGGATTCTTGTTCTCACCGTTTTCCCCAAGCACCCTTCCTTTCAGCGATACTAACACCTATCGGGGAAGTGGCAACCTGGGATTTGCCGCTGGAGCTGGGATCGATATTGTTCTGTATCAGAGTCCAACTCCCAACTTCTCTCTGATTTTAGGTGGTCAGTGGACCTACCTTAGAAGCGACAATGTTCTGAGAATCACTGACGGTGCCGAGATCGAAAAGAGCCACACGAATCTGTTTGATGTGGGTATAAAGGCGCGGTTACACCAGGGACCATTTTCTCCGTATGGGGGAGTGAAAGCCATCTGGCTCCTGACGAAGTATAAGGGCCATTATACCAAGGTAGAAGATTTCACCGATGTCAGCAACCCTGCAAACTCGTTTACGAAAACTGAAAGGAAGAAATTTTCATTTAAGACCGAGCCCAAGGAGTTTCCCATCATGGGTTTGTTGGGGTTTGATTATGCCTTCACAGACACCGCCGGTATAAAGGTTGAGGGGGCAATAGGCAGTTTGACCCATTCTCTGACAGCAGGGTTCTTTTACAGATTTTAGGGCTGGATGTATCTAAAAAACGCACAACCTTTCCGGGATAATTGAAGATAATATCAAACTTTGGGGATGCTCCCACATGAGAAGTAGAATCTTATTTTATCCTTCTAAAAGGTAAAAAGGGATCAAGAAATAGAATTAGAAAGAAAGGGGTCTATCATCGTCTAAAATACGATGATAGACCCCTTTCTTTGGTTCTGATATTTATGTACATTCCTTTTTATACGGAA
>JAGMDW010000113.1 GCA_023128455.1 Desulfurellaceae bacterium | reverse complement strand
GAAATGAACAGAATTATTTATTTATATTAATCTGTAGTAATCCTCGTAATCCTGAAGCTGAAATATCTTTATTTTAATCCAGAGTAATCATAGCAATCTTAAGGCAAAATGTCTTTCCCTCTTATTCAAGATATTTAATTCCTTTCTGTATTTAGCAACAGTTCTCCTGGTTATGTGGATACCTTTCTTATCAAGAAATTCCTTTATCGACTCATCATCTAATGGATTATTTTTATCTTCTCTTTCAACAAGTTTTTTAACCTTGTTTTTTATGTAATCTTTTGAAATATCACCTGATAACCGGTGAGAGAAAAAATTTCTTAGGGGAATGATGGAGCCTTCAAAACACACATATTTGTTTGCCACCGCTCTTGCAATGGTAGATATATGAAAACCCAGCTCAATCGCCATCTCTTTTCTGGATAACGGTTTTAAAATGCCATCTTCAAAAAAGGTTTTTTGCTTTTTTAATATAATCTCCATTATCTTTAAAAGCGTTTTGTTTCTGTTGGTCAAAGACAATATAAGATTTCTCGCCTCTTTATACTTATTTTTAATATAATTCTTTGTATCTTTTTGCTTTAAATATTGCTTGATAATGTTTTCATCTATACTGATTAAATTTAAAAAACTATCATTTAATAATGCAAAATATTCACCGTCTATCTTTTTGATTATTACATCGGGTTCTATATAGCAATTTTCTGTAGTTTTATAACTAAAAAGAGGATAAGGCATGAATGTAGCAATCTTTGAGAATGCCTCATTGAGCCTTTCATTGTTTAAACCGAGAGCTTTTCTAAAAATTTCTCTTTTAGGCAGTTTTTTATTTTTAAAGAGATATTCAAGAACATCTCTTACGCTATTATCACCATTGAATAAAACATCATTTTGAAAGACTAAAAATTCCCTTAAATCTTTACTTGCACAGCCTAATGGCTCAAGATTCATTATACCTTTTTTTATATTTTCTATTTTTGTAAACCTTATGTTCTGTTCCTCAGAAAATCTCTCTAAGTCTATATCTAAAAAACCCTTCTCGTCTATATTGTAGATTATAAATTTGGCAATTTCTCTGTCTTCTTGGTCCAAATCCATCTCAAGGCTCAATTCCTTGAAAAGTTTTTCTTCTATACTCTCTTCTGCAGAATTTACAGTTTCAATCAAATCATCATCTTCTAAACTATCCTTATAAAAATGAGAGTCATCAATCTCCTTAAATTTCCCTTCATAAGAATTTCTGTTTTGTGTTTTGAAATCTTCATCTATCTTTAATACAGGATTTTCAATGGCAAGTTCCTTAATCTCTGTTTCAATATCCAGAACATTCATAGTAAGCAACTTCAGCGACAGATTTAGCTGTGGGGTTAAAACAAGACCAATATTTATATGTATCTCATTTTTCAGTTCAATCATAATTATAAAATATACATTTTATTGTAATGTTCAAATAAATTAAAATATTTTCAGTCTCGGGATTACCTGGATTACCAGCTTCAAAATCGTTATTAATAGTATGTATATTTAAATAGCGGATAGGGGATCGCAATGACATTGATTAATGCCCCGTAGTTTGTTGCAGGGGGTCATTAAATTTTTGAAAGTTCGCCATTATCATTTTCTTCAAGGTAATCCGGAAAAAGCTCTACCCATGCAATTTT
>JAGMDW010000112.1 GCA_023128455.1 Desulfurellaceae bacterium | reverse complement strand
ATTGTCGTAGACAATTGCAAGGAAATGACTTTGTCGTTTGTCTTGACACATTATGCAATTTCTGATTTTATATAGTTGTGGAAAAGGTAAATCAGCTGATACAGGTTATTAAATCTCATCACAATATCATTGCTTTAACAGGTGCTGGTATATCCACCAAGGCTGGCATTCCTGATTTTAGGGGCGATAAAGGTATTTATAAAACGAAAGGCGTATCAGCAGATAAAATATTCGACATAACCTATTTTCAGACTCATCCTGAGTATTTCTATCATTTTACAATGGAACTCCTGCCTGCACTCCACGATGCTCAACCCACAACAGGGCACAAACTTCTGGCAAAACTGGAAAAAATGAAATATTTAAAGGGTATTATTACTCAGAATATCGATGGACTGCATCAAAAAGCGGGCAGTAAAAATGTTATAGAGATTCACGGCTCTATGTGGAAATTTTATTGCACCTCTTGTGGTAAGAGGTATAGCTATGATGAGATTAAAGAGATAATTATGAAGGGTGAGGTGCCGCGGTGCGAGTGTGGAGGACTGATCAAGCCAGATGTTGTTTTCTTTGGCGAAGCAGTAAAAGAAATGGAAAAAGCCAGCCGTTGGGCGGGCGAAGCAGAGTTAATGATCGTTTTAGGTTCAACACTTATTGTTTATCCTGTCGCTCAATTGCCGCTGTATACTATTGAAAATAAAGGTAAGTTGATTATTGTTAATAAAGACCCTACACCTATGGATAGATATGCTCTTTTTGTTTTTCGCACAGATATAGAAGAATTTGCCCATGCTGTGTTGAATGAGATAACCGAATCTTGACCTTTAAACAGTTGGTCAATATATATATTTACAGGAGAAAAAATGTCGCTTTATAAGAATTTGTTTTTATGGTTAGCAGTGGCTTTAGTGATGATTGTTCTATTCAATACCTTAAGTACCAAACATCATAACACCGCAAAAAAGATCAGTTATACACAGTTTGTAGAATCAGTTGATGAAAACAATGTCGCGAGCGTAAGAATCAAAGGAACAGAAGTAATAGGAAAATCAAAGGATAATAAGTCTTTCAAAACCTATATTCCGCAAAATTCAAGCATTATAGAAAAACTGGAAAAGAACAACATCAGTATAGAAATTCTTCCGCAAAATAAAAATTCATTTATGTTAAATATGCTTTTCTATTGGGCGCCTGTAATTCTTCTTGTTTTTCTCTGGTTCTATTTTATGAATCAAATGCAAAAAGGCGGAAAAGCGATGAGCTTTGGCAAGATAAATACTCCTTTGGCAATGGCTGCAGGAAAAAAGATTACATTTAAGGATGTCGCCGGTGCAGACGAATCGAAAGAAGAATTAAAAGAGGTAATAGACTTCCTGAAAAATCCCGGAAAATATAAACGATTGGGAGCAAAGATCCCCAGAGGCATTTTATTAATCGGACCGCCCGGCACGGGAAAAACTTTGTTAGCTAAAGCGGTAGCGGGAGAGGCAAATGTGCCTTTCCTCAACATTAGTGGTTCTGATTTTGTAGAGATGTTTGTGGGAGTGGGGGCTGCACGGGTAAGAGACCTATTTCAACAGGCAAAGAAAAATGCGCCATGTATCATATTTATTGATGAAATAGATGCTGTAGGCAGGCACCGAGGAGCAGGCATCGGCGGTGGTCATGACGAAAGAGAACAAACTCTAAATCAGCTCTTGGTGGAAATGGATGGATTTAAAACAGCGGATAATGTAATTATTATGGCTGCGACCAACAGACCCGATATCTTAGACCATGCATTATTAAGACCGGGAAGGTTTGACAGGAGAGTAGTGGTTGTAAAACCAGATGTGAAGGGCAGGGAAGAGATATTGAGGGTGCATAGTGTAGATGTGAAGTTAGCAGAAGATGTAGACCTAAAAATTGTAGCCAAAGGAACTCCTGGTTTTTCTGGTGCAGATCTGGCCAATCTGGTAAATGAAGCAGTTTTACATACAGCAAAACTCAATAAAAGAGAAACAGATATGACTGATTTTGAGATAGCTAAAGATAAAGTGCTTATGGGACCAGAGAGAAAAAGTATGATAATTAGTGAAGAGGAAAAGAAAAACACGGCATATCACGAATCTGGTCATGCTATGGTGGCTAAATTTCTCCCCCATACCGACCCTGTACACAAGGTAAGCATTATCCCTCGTGGAGTGGCAATGGGTATAACTCAACAACTGCCGGAAGGAGATAGATATAGCTACGATAGTGAATATTTAATGAATAGAGTTGCCGTTTTAATGGGTGGAAGGGTTGCAGAAGAACTTGTCATGGGACACATCACAACAGGAGCCGCAAATGACATTGAAAGAGCTACGGACATTGCCAGAAAAATGGTTTGTGAGTGGGGAATGAGCAGCTTAGGACCCATTACTTATGTATCGGATAAAGATGAAGTCTTTTTAGGAAAAGAAATAGGAAGATACAAAACCTACAGTGAGAAAACAGCTTTTGCTATAGATGTAGAGATTAAAAAGATTGTTAACAAAGGGTATGAGATGGCAAAAAAAACAGTATCCACTCATATAGATAAGTTGCACAAAATTGCTGGTCTGTTATTAGAAAAAGAAACCATCACAGGAAGAGATATTGATGAAATATTAGGAATAGATAATGCCCTTCAAACTGGAGTTATTTCCGCCTGAAATAATTTTCATCGACAAACAGATGAAAGACATTGGCGTAGACAATATAGGTCTTTCCATTATGAGAGAGAAAGGTAGTAGTCTGTGCTTTTGCATTCATGATGTAGCTTTCCCTTTGGCAAATATATTAAAACAGGAAGCTCTTGCTATAGGAGCGGATGCGGCTGTGCACAGAAATTGCGTCTCGGGAGGAATAGAGAAAACAGATGTTCTGTTATTGGGTAATGTAAAGGATATGCAAAATTTAAGTATAAAATTAAAAAAACAGAGTTTCTCGTCGTTAAAAACACTGGGAGATAAAATGAAGAAACATATCAACGGATGTTTAAAGGACGAATTTATCATCAAGGGACCACATCTAAAGATGCACCTGGGGGAAAGGGCATGTCTGATGGGCATTCTTAATGTTACACCAGATTCTTTCTACGACGGAGGAAATTATACAGATGTAGAAGAGGCGGTAAGCCATGCCTTAGAGATGGTAGATGATGGAGTGGATATTATAGATGTGGGCGGAGAATCTACAAGACCTGGGGCAAAGGCTACGGACGAGAAAGAGGAAATTGAGCGTGTTATTCCGGTAATTAAAGGAATAAGGAAAAAAAGTAATATACCCATTTCTATTGATACTTGTAAATCAGCAGTTGCAGAAAAGGCCGTACAGGTAGGGGCAAATATGATCAACGATGTGGCATTGAAATTGGATAAAAAAATGATAAACATAGTAAAAAAATATAATGTTCCCATCATAATCATGCATATGAAGGGAGAACCACGAACAATGAATGTAAATCCTGTATATAATCATCTTATTCCTGATATTTTAGAGCAAATGGAAGAATATATAGAAATATTAGAAAAAAATGGAGTAGATGAAGAAAAAATTATTGTTGATCCTGGTATAGGATTTGGAAAAAAAACGGAAGATAATTTAGTTATTCTCCACAGACTGAACGCATTTAAGGTTTTCGGAAAACCTATATTAGTAGGCGCATCCAGAAAATCTTTTATCGGCAAGATATTAAACAATGATGTGGAGGAAAGATTGCGGGGAACATTGGCAGCAATAACAGTGTCCAGAATGAATGGTGCACATATCTTGAGGGTTCATGATGTTAAACAAGCAAAAGAAGCTTTAAAAATAACAGATGCAATAATGAGGGAAGGAACATGAAAGCAGTAATACAAAGGGTAAAGGAAGCAAATGTAGAGGTGGATGGCAGAATCATTTCTAAAATTGGCAATGGTTTGCTTGTTTTTCTCTGTGTTTGTGTAGATGATAAAGAAGAAGATACAACAATTTTAGCCCGCAAAATTGCATATTTGCGTATATTTGATGATAATGAAAGAAAGTTTAATCGTTCGGTGGTAGATGTAGGCGGAGAAGTATTGCTCGTTTCAGAGTTTACGCTGGCGGCTAACATAAAAAAAGGGCGTAGGCCTGATTATTTGCATGCGGCAGAAAAAGAAGAGGCGATTAAGCTGATGACATTATTTGAGAAAACATTGAGTTCCCTGATTAAAAAACCTGTTCCTACAGGTAAGTTTGGAGCACACATGATTGTTAATATAAAAAACGATGGACCTGTAACATTGTTTATGAACAGCAAAGATCTATGATAGATGTAGTTGTCATTGTTGGTCCTACCGCAGCGGGGAAAAGCGTTTTAGCTCAAGAAATAGCAAAAAGGATAGATGGTGAAATTATCTCTGCCGATGCAACTCAGGTTTATCGCCTCCTAAACATAGGAACAGCAAAGGTTTTGCCCTTGGAGAGAATCGTTCCTCATTATCTCATAGATATAAGAAATCCTGATGAGCACTATTCATGCGGAGATTTTGTAAGAGATGCAAAAACTTTGTGTAAAAAGATTGCTAAAAAGGGGAAATTGCCCATTATTGTGGGAGGAACAATTTTCTACATATACGCTCTTATCCATGGAATGCCAGAAGAACAAGAAATTGATGATAGGATTAAGGCTTTTGTAGAGGATGTAAGCTGTGAGTACGGCCTTTCTTTTATATACAGGTGGTTGAAAATATGTGATGAGAAGTGGGCAGAAAAGATTGATAAAAACGATAGCTATCGCATAAAGCGCGGTTTCTCCTTTTATCTTTCCCATAATCTTCCCTATTCCTCTTATTTAGAAGGTGTAAAGAAAGATGAGGATTTTTCCTTTCATCTCATTGGTCTTTCTGTAGAAAAAGAAAAGTTAAATAAAATAATAGAAAAAAGAGTAGAAAAAATGCTGAAATGCGGATTTGCGGATGAAGTAGAGCATATCCTCTCATTGGGTTATTCCCCCTCTCTTCCTTCACTTCAATGTATAGGATATAAAGAGATAATAATGTTTTTACAGGGAAAGCTAAAAGAAGAAGAGCTTTTTTCACATATCTGTAAAGCAACAAGAAATTTGGCAAAGAGACAGATGACCTGGCTGAGAAACAAATTTCACAATATAACCTGGCTTGATGCTGACTCACCAGATCTGGTTCATAAGGTAATAGAGGTTATTTCTCCCAGTTGAGCCTTAAGTTATTATCCTTATAAGTAGCAATAGGTCTATCTTTTATAAAGATAAAAATATACAGGTCTTTGAATGGTGGAATATAAGAATTTATTACATCTTTAGCGATTTCATCTTTTATATTTAAATTTTTGGCCCGAGCCTGCAGAAAGTTTCTGCGAGAACAATAAATAGAGTAATCTATTCTTACCTCCTCTACCACTTTTAACAGCATTTGTTTGAGTTCTTGATTTGATAAAAAGAAATGTCTATCTCCAGTATAATACCATCTCCACCTTGGTTGCATATCAAGATTAATGGTAATACTCTCCGCCAGCGGCGAGAAAGATGCACCGATGCAGAAAAACTGATCTGTCCTGATATTTTTATATCTCTTTATTTCATCTGTGAATTCATCCTTTATTACCCGGGCATACAGCATGAATAATTCATTCTTTATAGAGTATTCTTCTGCATAAACTCTTTTTATCATTCCAGAATTGCCGAAAGCAAAAATTAAAAGAAAAATAATTAATGATATAAGTCTTATATTCCACATAAATTATGGGTCGGTTGAGAATTGGGATTTTTTGTCTTCTTGAGCTACATTCCCTTTATCTTTCATATTTTTTGACCAAGTGAAATCTGTACTTACAGTGCCGTAAATGGTAATGGTTGTATCGCCTTTTGTTGCAGTAGTATTGCCAGTAGCATTATCGGCATTTGATACTCCACAAATCATTATACCTATTATCATCAATAAGCAAATTATTGTTTTCATCATTGTTTATATGATATATGCCAAAATAGTTTTGTCAAACTCTCAGATTTATAAAACTCAAAAGAGATCTTTATGTGCTGGAAGACAAATGGAACAGTATGAGTAAAGTAGTCAACCCTATCCGCTATTTAAATATACTATTAATAACGACTTTGAAGATAGTAATCCCGAAGCAAAAGAAAAGAATTTAGCCTCTGGATTACCACTGGATTGGACGGATTAGTAAGACAAGCTACGAAGAAAAGAAATAAAAAATACATTTTTATTTATATTAATCCGTCTTAATCATAAACGGCATTAGGAAATCTATGTTAAAAAATCCAGGTAAAAATGCGTCAAGAAAATAATATGTTTGAGCTGAAAGCGAGTTTATTATTT
>JAGMDW010000111.1 GCA_023128455.1 Desulfurellaceae bacterium | reverse complement strand
AATGTATCTGAGTTATACTCCAAAGATAGCAGAATGGCTTATTATCGCCGGAGGGTATGGCGTGTTATCCTTACTATTCTTGTTGGGTGAAGCAATATTCAAATTCCCAATCAGTGAAAAAGCAGAATAGCAAAGGGGGACAGTCCCCCTTTGCTATTTATCTCCTTTATGTCTAATTGTGATAGCTTGAAAATCAAAAACTAAGATCTTGACTCGTTGCATTTAAAGATGCCTTTTTATTATTTTCTACAAGCTCATCGCTTTGACAGGACACACCTTCACACACCAACCACAAGCAATACATCTATCTGGGTAGAAGGATACCTTCATCGTCTTCTTATCATCTATCACCAATGCCTCTGGAGGACATACAGAAATGCAAATCCCACAATGATAACATTTCTCCTCATCTCTCTTTATCTTTTGTTCTACAAACTCTACAATTACATTATTCTGTATTAGATAATCTAATCCTTTTTGCAGTTTCTCTTCTTCTCCTATGAGTTCCATAATAAGCACGCCTTCTCTTCTGGGAAGAATTTTTGCCTCTAATATATTGAATGTTAAATCAAATTCCTTGGGAAGCTCACATACAATAGGCTTATCCACCACTTCTTTCTTGAATGTAAGAATCACTTTTTTAGATACCATCCTTTACTCCTTTAAGAGGAAATCTCTATGTTTCCCCATATACCCGTTTTGCTGCCCATAACAATAACACACCCTAAAATACCATCTATGCTTTGAGCAAAATCCAATCCTTTTTTTATGTCCCCTTCATTCTTTACCATGTTGCCAATTCTTGTTGCTAAGGCATCGGACAATATTGCACTGTGAGATATAACAATGCAGGCATCCGTTTTACCTAAACTAAGAGATGGCCCTACCGTTGCTGATGAGGTACATATACCATATGGCAATATATCTTCCTTCAATTTCACCATAAGTCCACTTGAAGGAGATGAACCTGCAAATACAGCTATTTTCGGTTGTTTGTTTAATTTAAGGAATATATCCCCGCCGTTTTCTATGATATATTCTTCATCATCCATTATTGTTTTTCCCACAAATTCTGCTATCGCTCCAGCCACAGCAGCCATCGGGCCTACACCGACAATTTGTGTATATTTTATCATCTCTTTGACAATTTGTGGTGCCTCCTCATCCATTTCCAATGGCTTTAAAGAAACAAGAAAATCTCTCCTTCTTCTAATATACCTTTTAATGTCTCCTCTCAAATTTTCTACACATTTTTTTATGCTTTCTTCCTTGTTAGTATGCGATTTTATAAACAGGTCACTTTCCCCCATCTCCACGGTGTAATTCCAGAAGTTTTCTGAGGAAATGCGATAGAAACGGTTATTCATCTCTTATATATTTTCTTGGCTTATACTTCTTCGCCTGTGGCAGTTTTTCTTGCGGTTCAGAAAGAAGGAATTTTTTGTCTTTAATCCAACTTTTTAATGTTTCCGCTACTTCAATCGCTTCGAAGTAGCTGGACATAGGAGAAGAAGAAATCCTTTTACCATTTATTTCTATGTATCCACTCTTCAACTGTTTATAGCTTACCTTTCCATAAGTTTTTTCTTTGTTTTGAGGATAATCAGAACCGTAATCTTCTATGTATACATAGATATCTTCATCACCTATTCCGGTGAAATATGCAATTTCCTCATTCAATATAGGTATAGGTATTCCTATACCTATAGTTAAAGAAGTGCCATATCCAAGTATGGATGCACCCCTTACAAAAGCAGGATTCATCTTTTCCATATCGCCTATGCAGGCTAATGTTCCTGCAGCAGACAAAACAATGCCTCTCTCTGTTCTTTCTACATTGGGGTTGTGCTGTGTACCGGGAAATGCGACATACCCTATTCCTCCACCCAACAATATTCTTGTTCCTATAGCAATAGTTAAATAAAACGGATCATTGAGGAGTGGGCTCAGTTGTCCGGCTGAGGAATATGTGGCATTTGCCATATGTGGTTTTAAAATACCCATATAGGTATAAACTGTTTTATCCGATGTATTTATAGCACAGGTATAATTCTGACAGGCATTTCGCGGATTGCATAAAGTGGCATAGGATAGATCGCGAATAGTGATTTTCTTGGTAAACGAGTTGCGAGGATAACAATCCGTCCCATATCCCTCCACCCTCAACTCCAAAGTTTTTTTAGCAATGAGGTCTTCTATCACATGGCCTCCACCGTAAGAAAAGTTACCAGGATGAACTTTGTTCAGCGGATCTCCCTCTTTTACAGATGTTGCTCCAATAAACAGGTCTACTGCCGCCAATCCAGCATAGACAGGAACATCATTTAGCCAGGCTTTATATGCCTTTATACGGGGAGTAGTATGGCCAAAGTTTATAAATGCTCCAGAAGAACACATAGTACCAAATGTACCAGTAGTTACTACATCTACCTTTTTTGCCGCATCAACAATACCTTCTTTTTTAACAATATCTACCATCTCTTCTGCATTTATTACTACTGCTTCTCCCCTTTTTATCTTTTCATTTATCTGTTTTATCGTCTTGTTTACCTTGTACTCTTCCATTTTCGCTAATTTAGATTTTATTCCTTCTATTGTCAAGGAATTGCTAATGGCAATTGCTTGCAACTGCCAGAGGCAGTTGTCAATCCCTCAAATTGCCGTAAAAAAACGGAGTTTTTTTATGAAAACGAATGATTGTTTCGTGTAGATCTTTATATGAGGCAACAGTGTAAGGGTATTTTTCTAATAGAGAGTTTATTAATCTTATTGTTCTGTGTGAAAAGAGTAGTAAGATAAACAACTGACCAATATTGTAAATTTTACTTATTCTTCTCTACAACTTCTCCTATTTTTGATAAACATAAGGTTTTGGGCTCGTAATATTTTCTTGCTTGAAAATATTATTCGTGATATATAGTATTAATCCTTGCTCTCTTTAAGAGGGCTAAATATCCACAAGGAGGTAGATGTGTGGTACGAACTTTTATACATTGTTCCGCCTGTGCTTTCCGATGAAGCGGTAAAAGAAGCACAGGATAATGTAAATGCCGTTATTACACAGAATAACGGGGAAATCTTAAAATCCGATATCTGGAGTAGAAGGAAACTTGCATATCCTATTAAGAAGCATGAACAGGGAATATATATTCTTGTTCATTTTAAAGCACCCCCTGCGGTTCCTCGTATAATAGGTGCAAAATTGAAGTTTATGGAAGATATAATAAGGTTTATGGTTAGTAAGATGCTTAAAAAGGATGTAGAGAAATATAAAAGCGAGGCAAAATAATGGCTTATTATAACAAGGTGATTTTGGTGGGTAATCTTACCAGAGACCCGGAATTGCGCTTTCTTCCTTCAGGCATGGCTGTTTGTTCATTTGGTCTGGCGGTGAACACGCAGTTTAAGCGGAGTGGTGAAACTGTAAAAGAAACATGCTTTATAGATGTTACGGTTTTTGGTAAGCAGGCAGAAAATGTTCACGAATATCTTTCTAAAGGTCGATCGGCGTTAGTGGACGGGAGGTTGCGTTATAGAACATGGGAGGATCAAGAGGGCAAGAAGCGTTCTAAACATGAGATAACAGCGCAAACAGTGCAGTTTATAAATAATACATTTAAAAAGAGAGAAGATACATCTCAAGGAAGCGAGGAGAAAGACGATGTTCCGTTATAAAAAACAAACTGACAAGTATAAGAACAAAAATTATTCTTTTTTTAAGAAGAAGGTGTGTTATTTTTGTGTAAATAAACTGAATGATGCTGATTATAAGGATGCGAGTCTTCTTTCCAAATTTATCACGGAGAGATGTAAAATTCTTCCTGGGAGAGCATCGGGTATTTGTGCTAAACATCAAAGAGTTCTTACTAAAGTGATAAAGAAGGCAAGAATGATGGCTCTTCTACCATTTTCGGTGAGTGAAAAAGGATTAAGTCGTTAGGAGGAGATGGTGAAGGTAATTTTTATAGAAGATGTGGAAGGAACAGCTTATGCAGGCGATATTAAAGAGGTAGCTAATGGATTTGCTAGGAATTATCTCGTTCCGCGAAAATTAGCGTTTGCAGCGACAAAAAAGAGTATAAAAGGCTTTCAGGAGAAGGAAAAAAGTATTTTGAAGAAGGCAGAAAAAAAGATAAGGGACACCCAAAATTTAAAAGAACAAATTGAGAAGATTAGTCTTGATTTTAAGAGGAAAGTGGGGAAAGAAGGGAAATTATTTGGTGCGGTAACCTCTCAGGAAATATCTGAGGCTCTTTTAGGTAAAGGGATTGATATTGGAAGAAAGACTATTAGATTAAAGCAAGATATGAAAAAGATAGGTGAATATCTGGTGGAAGTTGCTCTTTACAGGGATATAAAGGCGAATTTGAAGATTGTTATAGAGGCAGAAGAAGAAAAAGAAAAGCAAGAATGAGCGATATTAAAATCTATCCTCAAGCCGTAGAAGCAGAAAGAGCTGTTCTGTGTTCTATCCTGCTGGATAATGCTGTAATGGCAGATGTTTTGGAAAATGTTAGGGTAGAAGATTTTTTTGATAAACGGAACAGCATATTGTTTAAAACTATGGCAAGATTGTATGAACAGGGAAATCCTATCGATGTGATAACATTAACCAATAAGTTAAAGGAAGATGGAATATTGGATTTAGCAGGTGGATACAGTTATTGCTTGGAGTTGCCTGATGTTCTTCCCACTGCATCTAACGCTTCTTATTATGCAGAAATTATACGGAAAAAATCCGTTTTAAGAAGGCTTATTGATGTTTGTACCACTATTTCGACTGTATGCTATAGTGAGCCGGAAAATGTGGAAGAAGCAGTAGATCTTGCTCAGGAGAAGATATTTAATGTTTGCGAGGAAAGATTAAGTTCTGGATTTGTAGCTTTGTCGGATACAACGGAGGAAACAGAGCAATATCTCCAAAGACTGTCTCAAGGAAACATCGCCTATACCGGAGTGCCTTCAGGGTTTGCAGATTTAGATAAACATACGAGTGGATTTCAGAAAGGAGATCTTATTATCGTTGCTGGTAGACCATCAATGGGAAAGACAGCATTTGCATTGAATGTTGCAATAAATGCAGCCAGCACTGGACAAGCTGTAGCCGTATTTAGTTTGGAGATGTCTGTGAAACAGCTTGTATTGAGAGTAGTTTCTTCTGTTTCTGGTATAGATAATTATCATTTACGCACAGGTTATATGAGAAAAGAAGAATGGGATAAACTTCCCAATGCATTTGATCATCTAAGAAACTTATCTATATACATAGATGATAGCCCAATGCTTTCTGTATTAGACATAAGGGCAAAGGCAAGAAAGATAAAATTAGAAAAGAATATATCTCTGATTATTGTTGATTATCTCCAGCTTATGAAAGGCATGAAGACAGAATCTCGGGTTCAGGAAATAACAGAAATTTCCCGCTCTTTGAAGATTTTGGCAAAAGAGTTGAACATACCTGTTATTGCTGTTTCTCAACTCAACAGAGGGGTGGAGTCCAGGGATAACAAAATGCCTATGCTTGCCGACCTGCGTGAGTCGGGGGCAATAGAACAAGATGCAGATGTTATTCTGTTTATATACAGAGACGAAATGTATAATGAAAAGACACAGGAAAAAAACATTGCGAGAGTAAAGATTGGAAAACAGAGAAATGGGCCTGCAGGGATGACAATAAAGATGAGTTTCTTCAGCGATACTATGACATTTAAAGATTTGGCAAAAGGGGTGGCATGAAGTGGATAAAGGTAAGGGGTGCGTGTGTAAACAACTTAAAGAATGTCTCTGCGGACATACCGAAATTCAAGTTAATAGCTATAACCGGTCCTTCCGGTTCTGGTAAATCAACACTTGCCTTTGATATTTTATATGCTGAAGGTCAAAGGAGATATGTAGAATCTCTGAGCAGCTATGCTCGTCAATTTTTAGAGAGAATAGAAAAGCCCAATGTAGAATCAATAGAAGGGCTTTCTCCTGCTATCGCTATTAATCAACGTGGTGTATCTTCTAATCCCCGTTCTACCGTAGGTACAATTACAGAAAGCTATGATTATCTGAGGCTTTTGTTTGCCCATATAGGGAAACCTTGTTGTTATAAGTGCGGACGTCCCATAGTATCTCAGAGTACCTCGGATATTGTGGAGAAAATTAAAAAAAGAAAAGATAAAAAGATTATTATTCTTGCTCCTGTTGTTTTGGGAAGAAAGGGTGAATTTTTAGATATTTTGGAGAATTTGAGAAAAGAGGGTTTTGTTAGAATAAGAATAGATGGGAAATATTACCTATTGGAAGATGAAATAAAATTGAATAAGAATAAAAAACACGACCTGTTTTTGGTTATAGACAGGCTTTTAATAAGAGATGATTTAGACTCGCGGCTTTATCAATCTGTTGAATTGGCTTTAAAAAAAGGGAATGGCTTTGTTTATATCTCTGAACCAGATAAGGAAGATGAGATATTTTCGGAAAAACTTGCATGTCCGGCGTGTGGAATAAGTTATAAGAAGATTACTCCTCAAAGTTTTTCTTTTAATAATCCTCAAGGAGCCTGCAAGCTGTGCGGAGGTCTGGGTGTAAAACATATGCTGGATATAAAAAAACTCATCCCTGATGAAAATTTGAGTTTGAGGGAAGGGACAATAAGGCTATGGAGAAGGAAACATTACAAGTTTTACCAGGTGATATTGAGAGAGGTATGTGAATATTTTGATATAGACATGTATAAGCCATTTAAAGAACTTTCAGAAAGAGAAAAAGATATTATCCTTCATGGAACAGCAGGGAAAAAAATAGAATTTTACTTCAAAAGAGATGGTAATTTGCATACCTACGAGAAGCCGTTTGAAGGTGTGATAAATCTGATTGGTAAACAATTTGTGGAGACAGAATCATCTATCGTACGCAGAGAGATTAAAGAGTTGATGAAAGAATTTACCTGTCCAGAATGTGAAGGAAAGAAATTAAACAAAGAAAGTTTGTCTGTAAGGATTCAAGATAAAAATATCATTGATATTACGGATATGCCTGTATCGGAGGCGTATAAATTCTTCTTGAATTTAGAAAAAGAGTTTACGCCTTGGGAAGAAAAGATAGCGGGAAATTTGTTAGAAGAGATTAAAAATCGTCTTAATTTTCTTATAAATGTGGGTTTAGATTACCTTATGCTTTCCCGTTCTGCATATACTCTTTCAGGAGGAGAGTCACAGCGTATTAGATTGGCCACTCAGGCCGGCTCAAAGCTAACAGGAGTTTTGTATATATTGGATGAACCGTCTATAGGATTACACGCTTCTGATACTTGCAGACTTATAAGTACCTTAAAATCTCTGCAGGATAATGATAATACAGTGATAGTGGTGGAACATAATGAAGCTATTATTAAAGCGGCTGATTGGGTGATAGATATGGGTCCTAGTGCAGGCATATACGGGGGAAAAGTGGTAGCCCATGGAACACCGAAGGACATAGAAAAAAGTGAAGCATTAACCGGACTTTATTTATCCAAAAAAAAATGCATAGAGAGAAATCTTTGTTTTAGAAAAGCGAAAAATTATCTTCGTATAATAGGAGCTAAGGAACACAATTTGAAAAATATTGATGTAGACATACCGTTGGGTATATTTGTGTGTGTAACCGGTCCTTCGGGTTCAGGCAAATCTTCACTTATATTTGACACCCTTTATCCATGTGCAATGAACATTTTATATGGGTTAGATGTTTCTAAAGAAAAATGTAAGAATATTGAGGGAATCGAAAATACAGATAAGATTATTCATGTGGATCAGGGTCCCATTGGAAAAACACCGAGGTCTAATCCTGCCACATATACGGGGGTATTTACAGATATAAGAGAACTTTATGCGCAGCTTCCCGAATCGAAGATGGCAGGATACACACCCGCTCGTTTTAGTTTCAATGTAAAGGGAGGAAGATGTGAAAGGTGTAGAGGGGAAGGTTCTGTAAAGATAGAGATGCAGTTTCTTCCAGATGTATATGTGAGGTGTGATGCCTGTGGAGGGAAGAGATACAATGAGGAAACTTTAAGGATAAAATACAGAGGGAAAAGCATAGCTGATGTTTTAGATATGACGGTAGAAGAAGCATGGTTATTCTTTAAGAACATTGTGCGTATTGAGAAAAAACTTAAACTGTCGAGAGATATAGGCTTAGGTTATATAAAATTAGGGCAGAGTGCAACCACACTTTCTGGAGGAGAAGCACAGAGAATAAAACTGGTGCGTGAACTCATTCATCCTCAAACTGCAAAAACACTATATCTTCTGGATGAGCCTTCAGTGGGATTGCATCCAGACGATATAAATAAGTTACTATCCATTATAGATAGATTGGTGGATTTGGGCAATACGGTGGTTGTTATAGAACATGATTTAGACATCATTAAAAGAGCAGATTATAT
>JAGMDW010000110.1 GCA_023128455.1 Desulfurellaceae bacterium | reverse complement strand
GTCAAGCAATTCCGCTTTAGGGAATTACTTGCAACTGTTACATCTAAAATACGATGATAGACACCATACTACTTGGATTGTAGTTCTTTCATTTGTTTCTGGAATGATTTTCTTAAAGATTCTGTCTCTTTTTTAGAAGGAAGAAAATATATAATAGGCTTTCCTGTTTTTTTAGAACCTAATTTTATATTACAAAAATGTAAAAGTGTCCATAAAGCATTGGAGTTTGGATTCATCTCTATGCCTTTTTTGGCATGAGATTTTGCCTGTTTTATATTTTCATTGAATAGATATGCCATTCCAAGATAATGTTCGGAGAGCCATATTTTGTGGAGTTTTTCTAATTTTTTAGAAATGATAAAAAGTCTTTGTTTTAAAATTTCGCATTCTTTTATCTCTTTTTCTGTCATCTTTTTGTTGTTTATATCTTCTTTAATTTTAGGCAGATATTTTTTCCCTGTGGTAAGCTGGAGATAATAGGGTGTTCCCAGATAGATGAATTTTGAAGATGCTAACCAGAAAAGATAAGGGTTTTGAGAAAGCTTCCACGAAACATCTAATTTTTCTATTTTTTCCTTTGGTATATTAAAACTGTATTTGATATCTTGTTTTATAGCAGGGAATAAAGTAAAAATGCTTACAGCATAGACGATTAAAAACAAAATTAAAAAGATATTCTTGCTGTATTTTTTTAAGATAAAGATGGGTTTGTTTTCTGTATCTGTCATTGCAAGAATGACAAAAAATAGAAAGAGTAGTGCGGGGTGTCGGAGGGGCCAGGATAAAGCACCTTGAACGAAAAATATTAAGATTAAAGAGGCAAATAAAAAATCAAGAAGTTCGTGTTTGGAACGTAATAATTTTAGAAAATAACGAACGCTTATATAGATTATAGGAACAGCTCCAACTATGCCCAGTTCTTCCAACAGTTGTAATGGTTCTGAGTGCGACCAGGTAAAATTTGAGATTAAATCTGAGGGTAAATGTAATATTTTTAATGCCTCAATCTGATAAGGATTGTTTAAGAATTTAAAGGATTCCAACCCTGTTCCGAAAAATGGGTGTTTTAACCACAAAAGAAAAGTAGAGAGCCATATCATAAGTCTTTTATCTACCGACGGGTCTTCAATTAATCCCTGCTGAGTGAGTTTTGCAACGGGAGAATTTTGATAAATAAAGAGAATACCAAAATAGATAAAAATTAGTAAAAACAGTTTTGTGCGTTGAGATTTTGTGAGATTTAATTTATGAAAATGACTGGACAGGAGTAAAAATATAAAGACTATTGCTACAGCAAGCATTCCTGCTCGGGAAGAGGTAAAAGCGCAGGCTAAAGCTATAAAAATGTATAAGAAAAACAGATAAAATAATTCTTTCTTTTTTTCTTTTAATAACAAAATTTTATAAATAAGAATAATTAAGCCGAGATTTAAAAGTAGTGCATTCAGATTTGGTTGATATAAAAATCCGCCAATATTGCTGACGGAACTTATATATAAAAAATAGGGAACAATTGTTATGTTTAAGATTGATGCAGATTTTAAACTATATTCAAAAAATGTAAAAATAGCGGCGGAAAAAGAAAGTATAAAAATGATATTCAAGAATATGTTTAAATGTTGCGGTTTGTAAGTATTTTTTATGGAAAGAAAAAAAATATACAGGCAGAATAGAAAAAATAGAAAATATAATCCATCCGGTGGATAATATCCGAAGTAGCTAACAAAAAATGAGTAAATCAAAATAATTAGAATAAAGATAGACAATTTTGAAAGCTGAATTTTATCTATTAAAAACAGATAAAATAATATAAAGAAAGCAAAAAACTCAATGAGGAGTACTTGAAAACCATGATATTGAAAACAAAAGGAGGCAATTCTTAAAAGAAATGATGCAAAGAGAGAAAAAAAGATGAATACAGCAAAAACTTTCGTTCTCGTGTTTAGCATTGGAGAATCTTAGCAAGCTGAAGAGAATATAGCAACAATAATTGGGCGAGGTAATTTGAGGCAAAGAAATATTAAGCCTCTGGATTACTTCAGGATTCGCCCCGTGTAATACTCCAACCTGCCTGTGCGGCGCACCTGTCTGCGTCGCAGCCGCGGCAGGCAGGCGGCAGACAGCAGACAGGGATTGAGTTTCTTCGTTAGGATATTGCACGGGGTAAACAGATTTATAAGAATCCCTATAAAGAAAAAAGAGAAGATAAAAATATTTATTTATCTTCTCCGTCCGCCTCCAATATCTTACCCAATTTTGTTTTTCACCAGTCTTCAGTGCATTCAATTGACAAGCTTGTATAAAGTGTGTATTATAAATACATAAAATAAATACTTATAATGAGGTGCCTATGAATAATACTGCGCGGCTAAATATCACTCTTCCGAAGGAATTAGTGCAACGGTTGAACAAATTAGTAGGACGGAGAAAAAAAAGTCAGTTTATAGCTGAAACATTAAAAGAAAAGATTGATAAAATTCAAAATGAGCAACTTAACAAACTTTTGGAAGAAGGATATAAAGCTGGCAAAAAAGAAAGCCTTAACTTGATAAAAGAATTTGAACATGTTGATTTAGAGGGGTGGGATGAATATTAAGAGGGGAGGAATATACCTCGCCGCACTTGATCCAACGGTAGGAAAAGAAATCAAAAAAACTCGTCCAGTTGTTATCGTATCCAATAATAAAAACAACGAATTTTCAGGAACAGTAACTATTTTGCCTTTAACCTCTAAAAATCTTCAGAAAATTTATCCTTTTGAAATATTTTTACCCGAGGGGAGCGGGAGTCTTCCAAGGGACTCTAAAATCAAAGCTGACCAAATCCGCACACTTGACAAGAGTCGCATCATTACATTTATAGGAAAATTGAGTGAAGAAGAAATAGATCAGATTGAAAAAGCCATAAAAATTCATCTATCATTGTCTTGACAAACACTTCGTGTTTGCAAGCAAACGACTTTATCGTTTGTCTTAACAAATATCAGAGATATTCGCAAGCAGTTGAAGAAAATATATTTAATTTTATTATATTATTTATTTTAATCTGTTTACCCTGTCTCGTGTAATACTCCAACCTGTCTGTGCGGAGCACCTGTCTGCGTCGC
>JAGMDW010000011.1 GCA_023128455.1 Desulfurellaceae bacterium | reverse complement strand
GTGTATAGGTCGCCTATGTCGTTAAATTTTGCCTCTGAATAACCAGCCCATATAGATGCCTGTTCAATAGGAGTAAGATTTGCCTCTATATTCCAGCCATGACCTTTGATCTCTTCCACATCACCGCTTGTCTTAACATAATAAGAAGGAGGTGTTGAATCCAGACCGGAGAAACCGGTTGCACCTTTCATATAATTGTAGTTTGCAGAGAGTGTCAACCAGGAAATAGGAATGGATACACCTGCTGTGGCTACCTGAGGAGATTTCTTTTTTTCTGTACCACTTGCATCTAATTTTACCTGTTCCCAGGAATATCCGCCGTAAACATTAATGGGTTCACCGAAGAAGGTCTTAATAGAAGCGGTGAGTTTTCCTGCCACACCAGGCATCGTGGTTCGGTTAACACCTACTCCTTCTGGTTCTGACGAGTCCCCCACTACTTCATCATCTTTGACATCCGCTACCGCAATCTCCGGTGTCAATGTTACCGTGCCTAAGTCAAATTCACCTCCCAAGCGCACCTGTGGAACCTGTCCGGGGGTAGTATTGATACCTGCTATTCCTGCATCATTGATAGAAGCATGCTCCTGAGTTAAAAGGTAGTCTGTTTTTCCTATTAAAACAAAGTAGTTTTCAAAATCATGCTGAAGGTATGCCTGCTTTAGATTTAAGACATCATTGTCTTCATCAAAAGCTGCTTCTATGCATCCCGAAACACCGATGTCCTCATTTTCCAATTCCAAACCCACTGTGCTGAGATTTGCAGTAGCACCAAAAGTTGTCTTGTTTTTCTGTGCAGCACTTGCGCCTGTTCCTGGGTCTTTCTGAGCTACATTGCTCCAGATAGGCATCTCCGCCATCTTCTCGCTCCAAACAAAGTCTGCTCTTACCTCACCATACACAGAGATATTTGTATCTCCTGAGGTAGCTACTGTTCCTGCCTGTGCAGTGCCATAAGCTACCATTCCGCCTACCAGCGCTGCCGCCGCAACCAAACTGATAAATCTTTTTTTCATAAAAACCTCCAATTTTTCTGGAGGTTTTTACGGCTCAAATCTACGATTTGTGTCAT
>JAGMDW010000109.1 GCA_023128455.1 Desulfurellaceae bacterium | reverse complement strand
AGATGCTCTTTTTATTTGTGAGGTAAGTCCATATATTTCATCCTTTGGAAACATTTTTGTCATAAAAATCTCCGATTTTTACGGCTCAAATCTCTGATTTGTGTCATTCTATAAACACTTTCCACTAAATCTAGGGATTTTTTCCAAACATCCAAATCATAATGATTTTTCACTATTTTCTCCTTACTATTCACGAGTCACGAATCACGATTATAATCGTCTTCAATCCTTCCATATTTATCCTCAAATCTTATAATATCATCTTCTTCCACATATTCACCGTTTTGCACTTCTATGATTTCTAAAGGAACCTTGCCGGGATTTTCCAGCTTGTGTAGAGTGGATTTTGGAACGAATGTGCTTTCTCCTTCATGAATAAATAATTCTTTATCACCAATTCTTATCTTTGCCATTCCCTTTATTACAACCCAATGCTCTGTTCTGTGATGATGCATCTGCAAACTCAAAGACTCTTTTGGATTTACTGTAATTCTTTTTATTCTAAACCTTTCCCCTGTATCCAAAACCGTATATTCTCCCCATGGACGATATGTGGTTTTATGTTCAAGAGCTTCTTTTCTTCCATTTTTATTCAATGTTTCTACAATCTTTTTTACTTCCTGTGCCTTTTCTTTAGACGCAACAAGCATTGCATCATCCGTTCCTATAACTAAAAGGTCTTTTAATCCAACACAGGCAATCAATCTTTTGTCTCCAATAATCAGAGAGTTTTTTACATCATGTGTTAAAATATCACCAATGGCTACATTTCCTTCTTTATCTTTTTCATACAAGTCATAGAATGCATGCCATGAGCCAATATCGCTCCATTCTACATCAAAAGGAATGGTAATAACATTATCTGCTTTTTCCATTATGGCATAATCTATAGAGATGGATGGAACATTTTCTAAAGCCTCTTTTAAAAGCTTTTTATTCCTCAAGTCTACATTTTCTAAAGGTTCATATATGTCCGATGAATATTTTTTGAATGCATCTATTATTGTTTTTATAGAAAATGCAAACATGCCAGAGTTCCAGAAGTAATCATTTTCTCTTAAATATTCTTTTGCCTTTTCTTTTGTAGGTTTTTCTGTAAATTTTTCCACCTTATAAACATCTTCTTTATTGCCTGTTACCTCTAACTTATCACCTCTTTTTATATATCCATATCCTGTTTCTGGAGATGCAGGTTTTATTCCAAATGTAATTAGATATTCATAAGATGCCACATTGGAGACTTCTTTTATAATTTCAGCAAATTTATTTTCTTCTTTTATGAAATGGTCTGAGGGGCAAACAAACATTGTTTCATTTTCGTCTATATTCAATATATCTTTCATCCATTTTGCACAAAGAAATATTGCCGGTGCAGTATTCTTAGGCACTGGTTCAACAATTATATTTTTTTCGTCTATATTAAATCCTTCTAATTCCTTTTTTACATGAAAGAAGTAATCCCAGCCGGTAGAGACAAAGATATTTTCTGGTTTTGTTATAAGTAAACATCTTTCTATTGTTTTCTGAAAAAATGACTTTCCTTTAATCTTTAAAAATTGTTTTGGATAATCTCTTCTGGATAAGGGCCAGAGTCTTTCTCCTTTTCCTCCAGCCAGAATAATGATTTTCATAGAAACCTCCTATATCTACAATAGGAGGTTTCTACGGCAATTTGAAAAATTGTCATAAAAATTCTCCTTTAGAATTTTTACGGCGCAAATCTACGATTTGTGTCACAAAAAAACCTCCTATTTAATTGTGTAAGTGTATGATAGCGGGTAGCGGGTAGCGTAGAGGGTGGAAGAAGGAATGAGTAACTCGTGAGTCGTTCTTCATAATAAATAACCCCGCCGCAAGCAG
>JAGMDW010000108.1 GCA_023128455.1 Desulfurellaceae bacterium | reverse complement strand
CATCCACTGCACTGGGTATGACAAATATCTTCTTTTCTTTAACAAGATATCTCTTTAATATATTCTTAACTGCATGAGAATTGACGAAAAATGCATCTACGCGCGGAGAAAGATATTTCAGCAAATTTCCCGGTTTAAACAATACACTCCTTTGAATAACGAGTATGTGTTTATGTAAAAATAAAGAGGCCAGAAGACCTATGCTATGCCCACGGGAATGATTGGTGTGCACCACATCCACATTTTCATCTTTAATAAAATTACGAACAATTTTTGCAGAATGCCATATTCTTTTATCATCTATAAAAATTGTAGCTATTCTTTCTTTAACTGCCCTTCTATAAATTGGAGAATCAGAGCAACAGGCAATGCATACTTCATATCCTCTTTCCTTTAAGGCACGGGAAAGAATAAAGGTTTGATTTACTCCGCCGCTCCAGTTGGTTGCAGGCTCAACCTGAAGAATGTTCATATTTCTTTCTGATCCCGAGAACATGTTTGTAATATTCTATATATGAAAATATGCCTTCTATATCATCTATGTGCCTGGTTACAACACCGATATTTACATGCGGCTCATCAGAAACAACCAGAAAAACCGAAGGCAAATCTTTCAAAGAAAGATCTCTTTTTGACCCTCTATACACTACTGTTTTATGCAAATCCTCATTCTTGAATCCTTCAACAAATACGAAATCACAATCTGAGTAAAATTTTTTCATTTCAGATAATGTTCTCTCCTTATCTTCTACTATTGCAAATTTGCCTTTACCAACTATAGCTACCCGCTTTGTACCGGCATGTTTCATTCGGTAAGAATCCTTTCCCGGATAATCGATCTCAAAATTTGATGTAACATGCTTTACAGCGCCCACCATATAACCTTTATTTTTTGCTAATTTAATCAATTTTTCAATAAGTGTGGTTTTCCCAGAACCGCTGTGTCCAACGAATGAAATAAAAAACGGCTCAATCATCAAACCTGCCCCCTTTAAATATAGAGAATTTTCCTACATCACCTTTATCCTCATCTATCATTATAAAACCGTCTGCATTAACCACGGAGAAAAAGTTATCAGATTTCTGTGAACCGCTGCTCTTTACATTTGCTTTTAGCCCTTCATCAACGAATTTTACTCTATTTAGATAGAGTTTCCCTTTTTTAGAATGCATATCCTCTAAAAGCTTACAATCAAAAAGTTCTTCTCTATGATCTCTGCCACTCATATAGAATAGAGCAGGTTTTAAAAAAGCATAAGCAGTCATAAACATAGCAGCTGGAGGACCAGAGAAGGCAAATAGTAATGTTTTGTTCTTTATGCCAAATGTAAACGG
>JAGMDW010000107.1 GCA_023128455.1 Desulfurellaceae bacterium | reverse complement strand
TTCTTCATCTGTCTCAAGAATAAGAGGCGGCACTTTTTTAGACCTGCCATTTTGATCTAATGCCACAAAAGTAAGATATGCAGAAGCTGTATGCCGAATGTCACCTGTAAATACATTTTCTGCCTCAACCCTTACACCGATTTCCATAGAAGTATTACCAACCATATTTAAGCTTGCTTTAAAGGTGGTTAATTCGCCAATATAAACAGGCTGCAAAAAATCCATTAGGTCTATGGAGGCCGTGACTGCATTTCCGCGCACATGTCGCATTGCAACTACCGCTGCCGTTGAGTCAATATATTTCAAAATCGCGCCACCATGAATATTTCCTGCTGGATTTGCGTTTTCGGGTAACATCTGATGTGATGCACAAAGACTGCTTTCGCTAACTTTCTTTCCCTTCATAACACCTCCGTTTTATTGTATCACTAATAATATCATGAGCTATTTGACAAGATGCCACATTATACTTTTATCAAAGCAAAAATAGATAGATTTGCTTATAATTTCTTATCTATTAATATATAATTCTTTTCTAATATTATCCAATTTCCCAAAACATATAACATTGTCAGTCAGGAGAATTTTAGTATCCACAGGAGGATTGGGTATTGTTTCTTTACCCCTTTGTATAGCCAGAACTTTAATATCATGAGCCTCTAAGTTTGCCTGGAGCAGAGTTTTATGCAACAGAGGGTTATTTTTGCAAATCTCAATATTAGATACACCATATCCACCAGTTGCAATTACAAGTTCTTCGAAGGAGACAGGTTTAATGATTTTTCTTTTTATGATATGTGCTTTTAAAACATCTGTCATCTTTTTAGCAGCCTTTGTGTGACTAAAAACCCTATAAATGACATATATAAAAGCTATAATAATTATTAAGTTTATCAATGGAGGTAAAGCGAGAAACTCGTGCGTATCCTTAGATGATCTTAATGAATTAGCAAAGGTTGCTATCAAAGAAACCAAGCCAGCATGACCTAAAATCATAATAATAGAAGCGATATGTCGTCTCCGAGGATTTCCTGTAATCAATTCCGCCTCTTTGGTTGTAAAGCCTGTTCCTGTAAAACAAGACAGCGCTTGAAATTTTGACAAGCTCCACTCAAGGCCAGTTAATTCAAATGCAATAGCACCTATTCTAACCGCCGTGAACGACACAACTACTACAATAATGAACAATAATAAATTCATTTTTACCTCCTCATACTTGATTAACATTCTATTTCAGTTTAACATGTGAAACCCGTTAACAATAACAACATATAATAACCAACAAAATTAGTAAATAAATATACACATGATTTTAATTAAAAACCATTGACGTATTACAAAAATAGATTTAAAAAACAATGATGGAAAATATAAACAAACAGATAGTGGAAGATTCGGGAAGATGGTTCGAAAGTTATGTTCAAGCATTTAAATCCGATGATGCTGATTTGAGACAGAATGTAGAATTAAAAGAAGAACATGCCAAACGGGTGTGTGAAGAGATTTTGTATATCGGCAAAAAGCTCGGATTAAGCGGTAAAAATCTATATTTAGCTGAAATTATGGCTCTTTTTCATGATATTGGCCGATTTGAACAGTATAAGGACTATAGAACTTTTTCGGATCAAAAATCTGCAAATCATGCTGAACTTGGTGTAAAAGTGCTCAGGGAAAATGGCGTTTTAAATAAATTTGATAAACCCACACAAAACTTAATCTTAAAAGCAATTTTATATCACAATCGTGCTGTTTTACCTTCAAAAGAGACAAAACTCTGTTTATTCTTTAGTAAGTTGCTGCGCGATGCTGATAAGCTGGATATCTGGAGAGTGGTCATAGATTATTACTACCGAAAAAACAGAAAACGCAGTAACGCAATTGAACTCGGCTTACCCAATACTCCCGGGATTTCAGACGATGTCTATAAAGATTTAATGGAGAAAAGAATTGTAAACTTTAAACACCTGAAAAATCTAAACGATTTTAAGCTCCTTCAA
>JAGMDW010000106.1 GCA_023128455.1 Desulfurellaceae bacterium | reverse complement strand
CCGCTGTTTAAAAGGTGAGTGGCGATAGAGTGTCTTAATGTATGAGGGGAAATATTTTTAAATAGAACAGACAGGCCATATTTCTTTATTATGTTTTGTATGCTTCGTGTAGTTAGTCTTTTTCCCTGTCTGTTGGTAAATAATATTCCTTTAACTTCTCTTTTTCTTAGATAATTGTTTAATGTTCTTTCTGCTCTGTCTACCAAAGGAATGATGCGTTCTTTTCCTCCTTTGCCTTTTACCCTTACTGTATTTTCCTGTATGTCTTTTCTATTTAGAGAGGTAAGTTCCGATGCTCTCAAACCGCAGGAGTAGAGCAATTCAATGATTGTTTTATCTCTCTCATTTTTTATTCTATCAATGAGTAAAAAAACCTCATCCACAGACAAAAAGGATGGCAGATTTTGTTCCTTTTTGGGACGATTGATTAGCTGAAATGGATTTTCCTGCACTTTGTCAGTTTCAATAAGAAAACGATAAAAAGTGCTTAAGGCAGAAAGTTTCCTTAAAATGGTGGACATGGATATATTTTTGTTATATAGGCAGAAGATAAACTTTTCAATATCGTTTTCTTTAACCTTGCCTGCCTCTTTTTTGCAGATCGACAAAAACTGTTTTACATCACCTAAGTAAGCCCTTTTTGTATGATTTGAATAACCTAAAGAAAAATTTAAGTAGTTGCCAAAATCTTTCATGAAAACAAATCGCGTATTCTTTTAATAGTATTTGTTGTAGATTTACCTTTTATATAAGGTATAATAACGGTTCTGCCTCCATAAGATTTTACAAAAGCCGAGCCTGCTACATCTTTTTTATTCCAGTCCCCACCTTTGGTTAGAACATCTGGTTTTATTATTTTAATTAGATTTTCTGGTGTTTCCTCATTGAATGGGACAACATAATCTACATATTTAATACTGTTTAAAACTATCATCCTGTCTAAAAGTTTATTGATCGGTCTATTTTGTTGTTTTATTTTTTTTACTGATTCGTCACTGTTTATTCCTATAATGAGAATATCCCCTAACTCCTTTGTTTTTTTTAAATAATCTATATGGCCGGAGTGCAGGATATCAAAACAGCCGTTTGTAAATATAATTCTTTTGCCTTCTGTTTTTAGTTTCTGTATTAAAGATAGAAGTTTTTGTCTATCTATTATCAACTGTTTCCTCTACTATCTTGCATACAGTGTGAATGATAAAGATGTGCATTTCTTGAATGCGCGGAGTAGATGAGACAGGAACAACAACAGGATAGTGGCAAAATTTTTTTGCTTCTCCGCCATCCTTCCCCAAAAAACCAACGGTTATACAATTTTTTCTTCTTGCTTCTTTTAATGCCTCTGTTACATTTTCTGAATATCCTGAGGTGGTAATACCTATGACGATGTCCTTTTCTTTTGCCAGTGCCTCAATCTGCTTGGAGAAAACATATTTGAAGGAGTAATCGTTGGCGATACTGGTGAGAACGGATGTATCTGTGGTCAGAGCAATAGCCGGATATGGTTCTCTTTCTTTTAAGAATCTGTTGATTAGCTCTCCTGCCATATGCTGAGCATCCGACGCACTACCACCATTTCCGAATATTAGTATTTTGTTTCCTCTTTTTATTGCTTTTGTTATCTCTTCAGAAACTTTTATAATTATTTCATCTAAATAATAAATTTTTTCTATTGTTTTTTTATGCTCTTCCAATTCTTTAGTAAATACATTCATCATTTTTAAAATATATCTAAAAAAAATTTTATAGCAACGATTAAATCTTAAAAAGCAACATTTTCTTAATAAGTCTTAGAAAAATCCCCTTACAAGAGTTGCTCCCTTTATCTCTTTTTCTATTGTTTTTCCCCATCCTAAAGGAAGATGTGGAAATGCTTTACAAGATATAGACCCGGCGCAGGTCTTTTTGCAGGGGGAAATTGTGTTTATCTATTAAAAGTATATTCAAGCCGTTTTCTCTTAGAATACGAGTACAAGTGGAACCGGCAGGACCTGCTCCTACGATGATACAATCAAACATATATTGAGTTTATCATTTTTTAGACTAAATAAAAAATGGCGATACTTTGTTGACGAAAGTAGGTGCTCTGTGGTAGTTTAACAAACCAATGGATTGTTATTTAAAAAAGAAAAAGGAAAGTGTCGTAATATTGGTGTATGTAAAGGCAGGTGCTGGAAAGAGTGAAATTGTGGGTTCTTTTGACGGAAGGCTGAAGGTGAAAATAGCTGCACCGCCGGTGGAAGGGAAAGCGAACAAGGGATTGCTTGTTTTTTTGAGTAAAGTGTTACATATCCCGGTGTCGGATGTATTGATAGTTTCTGGGAAAAGAGGCAAGAGGAAATCTGTTGAGATTCGAGGATTGAAAGAGGAAGAAATAAAAAGATATTTGGAGGAAAAGAGTGCAAAGAACATTGACCATCATTAAACCCGATTGTGTGAGGTTAAATTTGACAGGTGCAATTATCTCCTGTATAGAAAAGAGATTTCATATAACAGGAATGAAAATGTTAAAGTTAAGCAAAGAAGAAGCAAAGCGTTTTTATATCGTGCATAATAATAAAACATTTTACAATAGTCTGACGGATTTTATGTCATCCGGTCCGGTGGTAGCTATGGTTTTGGAAGGAGATAACATAATTGAGGAATTTCGCCGATTTATGGGTGCGACGGATCCAAAGAATGCGGAGGAAGGTACAATAAGAAAGAAATTTGGCACAAATATTGAGGAAAATGCTATTCATGGTTCTGATTCAGAAGAGGCGGCAAGTTTTGAAGTGAATTATTTTTTTAGTGATTTAGAATTGGTGAGGTGAAATATGGCTATGCCTAAAAGAAAAGCTTCTCATTCGAGAAGTAGAAAGAGGGCTTTGCATAAAAAAGCAGAAAGCCCGGCAATCTCTTTATGTCCGAATTGTCATGAGCCCAAGCTTGCTCATCGTGTATGTCCTTCTTGTGGCTATTATGGCGAAAGAGAAATCATAAAGATAGAGGAATAATATGCAGGACTTCACCATTGCAGTAGATGCAATGGGTGGCGACTATGCCCCACTTAAGGTGGTAAGAGGAGCGGTGGAGGCAATACAGCATGAAGAGAATATAAACATTGTTCTGGTAGGCAATATTGAGCAAATAAAAGGAATATTGGATAAAATGCTGTATGATCATAAGCGGGTGAGGATTGAGCCTGCGCAGAGTGTGGTGCAAATGTATGATAAACCTACCGTTGTGTTTAGAGAAAAGAAGGATTCGTCTATTGTAAGATGCATAGAGTTGGTGAGAGACAAAGAGTGTGATGCATTTGTTTCCGCGGGTAATTCTGGTGCGGTTATGACAGCAGCTATTGCTTATTTGGGAAGATTAAAGGGTATTTTGAGGCCAGCTTTAGGTATGATTCTGCCGGCCTTGAATGGAAATATTTTGCTTATCGATGCTGGGGTGAATGTCGATTGTCGTGCGGTTCATCTCCTGCAATTTGCCATCATGGGCTATGTTTATAAGAAAGCAGTTTTGGGAGTAAAGAATCCGCGAATAGGCTTAGTAAGTAACGGAGTTGAGTCGAATAAAGGAGATACCGTTACAAAAGAGGCACACGATCTTATAAAGAGGAATTTTATAAGTTTTATAGGAAATATAGAGGGAAATGATATATTTACTGGAAAAGCGGATGTTGTGGTATGTGATGGATTTTTGGGTAATGTAATTTTAAAGGTGAGTGAATCCATTCCAGAAGTTGTAGTAAATTTTTTGAGGATAGAAATCAAAAAGAGTTTCTGGTATAAGTTGGGTTACCTGTTTGCCAAACCGGCATTTAGGGTATTACGCAAAAGGATAGATTATGCAGAATTTGGTGGTGCACCACTGCTGGGCGTAAAAGGAGCGGGAGTTATCGCTCATGGCAAGTCTAATGAACGGGCGATAGCAAATGCTGTTACAAGAGCGGCATTTCACGCTCAAACTAAGGTAAATGGGGCAATAGAAAGGGCAATAGAGAAATGTATGACCTTGAGCAATGAGGAGATGAAATGCATGGCATGATAACGGGCGTTGGTATGTATGTGCCAAAGAAAGTGCTTACCAACAAAGATTTGGAAAAGATGGTGGATACATCAGATGAGTGGATTGTTCAGCGAACGGGAGTAAAGGAAAGACACATTGTGGAAGATGAATGCACATCTGATTTGGCTGTAGAAGCATCAAAACAGGCCTTAAAAGATGCAGGCATCTTTCCTGAGGATATAGATGCAATTATTGTAGCTACTATTACACCCGATACGCTCATGCCGGCTACTGCGTTGTTTGTGCAGAGTAAATTGGGTGTTAAAAAAAATGCATTTGCATTTGATATAAATGCTGCTTGCTCTGGTTTTATCTATGCATTATCTTGCGCAGATGCGTTTATATCTGCAGGCATGGTTAAAAATTGTCTGGTTATTGGAGCAGAAACCTTGAGTAAATTTACCGATTGGCAGGATAGAACGACCTGCGTTTTATTCGGTGATGGTGCAGGAGCAGTGGTAATGCAAGCAACGGATACGGAGAGGGGTATTTTGGGTTCCGTTCTTCATGCCAATGGGGATTATGCGGATTTAATGATTATCCCCGGGGGCGGATCAAAAAGTCCCTGTTCACAACAGGCATTAAAGAATAGGGAATGTTTTATAAAAATGAGAGGTCAAGAAACATTTAAAATGGCAGTGAAGCATCTTGTTTCTGCCAGTAAGGAGGCATTAGAAAAAGCAAGAATGACACTTGATGATGTGGATTTTGTTGTTTGTCATCAAGCAAATCTGCGTATATTACAGAGTTTTGCTCGGTTTGCGAAGGTGCCTCAAGAAAAAGTGCCTATAACAGTTGATATATATGGAAATACATCAGGGGCGACAATTCCCTTGACATTAGATTTCATAAAGAAAAAAGGCCTACTCAAAAAAGGAAATATTGTTCTTTTAAATAGTTTTGGTGCCAGTCTTACATGGGCTGCTTCCGTTATCAGATGGTAGGAGGAAAGGATGTTTAAAACTCGGGTTTGTAGTCTTTTAGATATTGATTATCCTGTTATACAGGGTGGAATGGCTTGGGTTGCTGATGGTATTCTTGTCGCTGCTGTTTCTAATGCTGGTGGGTTAGGTATTATTGGCGCGGGTCATGCACCTCCAGAAGTAGTGGAAAAAGAAATAGAAAAGGCAATATCGCTGACAGATAAAACATTTGGTGTGAACATTATGCTTTTATCTCCTTTTGCGGATAAGATTGTTGATTTAGTAGTGAAACATAAAGTGAAAGTGGTGACTACTGGTGCAGGTAGTCCTGGTAAATATATGGATAAACTAAAGACAGTGGCGAAGGTAATTCCTGTTGTTGCATCAGTAGCGTTGGCTAAGCGCATGCAACAGACAGGTGCGGATGCGGTGGTGGCTGAAGGGTTGGAATCAGGAGGACATATCGGTGAAATTAGCACCATGGCTCTCGTTCCTCAAATAGTAGATGCTGTGGATATACCTATCATTGCCGCTGGCGGTATTGCCGATGGAAGAGGATTTTTAGCTGCGCTGGCTTTAGGGGCAGAAGGTATACAGATGGGAACAAGATTTATTCTTTCTGAAGAATGCACCGTTCATCCCAATTACAAGCAGGCATTACTCAAGGCAAAAGATAGAGATACTGTGGTTACAGGCTTGAGTACCGGCCATCCGGCAAGGATAGTTAAGAATAAATTAGCTCGAGAATTTGCCCTGAAGGAGAAAAGAGGCGTTACTATTGAAGAATTAGAGGAATTAGGTTCCGGAAAGCTGTATGCGGCGGTTCGTGAAGGAGATGTGGTAGGTGGTTCGGTGATGGCGGGGCAGATATGTGGTTTGATAAAGGACATAAAGCCGGTAGAAAAGATTATTAAAGACATTATTGAAGAAGCAAAGATAGTTTCACAGAACTTAAATAGCCTTGCGAGGTAAGATGCGTTTTCTCATGTTTACAGGTCAAGGTTCCCAGTTTGTAGGAATGGGAAAAGATGTTTATGATGAGTTTTCTCTATCAAAGAGGATATATGAAGAAGCAAACGAAGCACTACATTTTGATTTAAGAAAATTGACCTTTGAAGGGCCGGAGGAAAAATTAACTCAAACTGCTTTTGCTCAACCTGCTATTTTGGTTCATTCTTATATTATATATTCTCTTCTTCAGAGAGAGTATGGATTTGATTTTGATATATGCGGAGGACATAGTTTGGGTGAATATACCGCATTGGTGGCAACAGGAGCGGTGAGTTTTTTAGATGCGGTGTGGGCAGTGCATATGAGAGGCAAATTTATGCAAGAAGCAGTGCCCTTAGGTGAAGGTGGTATGATGGCTGTAGTTACAGATAAGGAAGAAGAGATAGAAGATTTGTGTAAAACTATTTCAAAAGATGAGAAATTCTATGTTTGCATTGCTAATTATAATTCGGATACTCAAATTATTTTGTCCGGTCTTACACAAGGATTGAAAAGAGCAAAAGAAATAATAAAAGAAAAAGGATGGGGGAAAGTTATACCATTGGGTGTAAGTGCTCCCTTTCATAGTAAACTAATGGGAAATGCAAAGGAGAAATTGGCAGATGTTCTAAAAGATATTTCATTTAAAAAAACGAAAAAAGCCGTAATAGAAAATGTAGTCTCTTCTGTTGTTTATGGAGGGGGCGAGGCGAGAGAGATGTTGATTGAACAGATGACAAATCCCGTGAGATGGCGAGATAATGCGAAAAAAGCAAAGGAGTTGGGTTGTTCAGAATTTGTGGAATGTGGACCAAAAAATGTATTGTACAATCTCTCAAGAAGAATGTACAAAGAGTTAAGGATTTGTTACTGTATAGATACAATAACATTAAAAAGGTTTGGAGAAAAAGATGTATAAAGGAAAATTGGCAGTAATTACAGGTGCTTTTCGTGGAATAGGAAGAGTTTGCGCAGAAAAACTTGCTAAAAGTGGAGTAAAAGTTGTCATAAATGATGTTTACAACGAGGAACAAGCGGAAAGGGTAAAAGAAGAAGTTGAGAAATCCGGTGGAATATGCGATATAATGATGTTTGATATTTCCAATTATAAGGAGACAGAAGAAGGCTTTGCTAAGATAGCGGAAAAGTGGGGGAATGTAGATTATTTAGTAAACAATGCGGGCATTGTAGATGACAACCTAATTTTAAGAATGAAACCCGAGAGTTTTAAAAAAGTAATAGATGTAAATCTAATCGGTGCTTTTAATTGCACGAAGCAGGTAGTGAGGGGTATGATAAAGCAGAAATTTGGCGCTATTGTTAGTATAGCTTCTATTGTGGGACTTTCTGGGAATGCCGGTCAGTGCAATTACGCCGCATCAAAGGCAGGTATTGTTGGTTTTACAAAAAGCCTGGCAAAGGAATTGGCAGCAAAAAATATTAGAGCGAATGCCGTTGCTCCGGGATTTATTGAAACGATTATGACAAAAAAGATACCTGCGAAAGATAGAGAAAAATTAATAGAAAATATTCCTTTAAACAGCTTAGGAAAGGCAGAGGATGTAGCTAATGCAGTAGCGTTTTTATTAAGTGAAGAGGCAAGTTATATTACTGGAACTGTGATAAATGTAAGTGGGGGACTATATATATAAAATTAAGGAGGGAAATATGTCTGTAGCAGAGGATGTAAAGAAGATTATCGTGGAGCAGTTGGGAGTAGAAGAAGATGAGGTAAAACCAGAGGCAAAATTTATCGATGACCTGGGAGCAGATTCTTTGGATACGGTGGAATTGATCATGGCGATGGAGGAGAAGTTCGGTATTGAGATTTCTGACAGTGATGCAGAAAAAATGTCTACCGTTAAGGATGTTACTGACTATATTGAATCTCATACTTCTTAGAGTGGTATATGAGAAGACTTGTTATTACAGGTTTAGGAGCGGTAACGCCTCTCGGGCTCACGGCAAAAGAGAGTTTTGAAAATATAGTAAAGGGTAAATCGGGCATACGCCATATTACAAGCTTTGATGCCTCAAACTTTAGGGTGCGCATTGCTGGCGAGATAAAGGGCTTCGATCCACAAAAATATGTCTCTAAAAAGGATATTAAAAAATACGATTTATTCTCTTTGTATGCAATTGCGGCAACGAAAGAAGCATTGGATGATGCAGGGATAGACCTAAAGGAGGAAGATGAGACAAAGATTGGAGTTAGTGTAGGTTCAGGCATAGGAGGATTGCCAACTATAGAGAAGTATACAGAGATATACCTGAAGAAAGGAGAAAAGTTTATCTCACCCTTTTTTATCCCCTTGACTGTAATTAACATGGCGTCCTGTGATGTTGCTATAGTGTATGGGTTTAAAGGTCCAAATTTTAGTGATGTAACGGCATGTGCTACCGGTGCTCATTCTATAGGTATGGCAATGAGAGTTATTCAGTATGGTGATGCAGATATAATGATTGCAGGTGGAACAGAATCTACCATTTGTCCTATGGCTATAGGTGGATTTTCATCTATGAAGGCACTTTCTACTCGAAATGATGAACCGGAAAAGGCATCTCGTCCATTTGACAAAGACAGAGATGGCTTTATTGTAAGTGAAGGAGCGGGAGTGGTTGTTCTGGAGGAATATGAACATGCCAGAAGAAGAGGAGCGGAGATATATGCAGAATTATGTGGTTTTGGTATGTCTTGTGATGCATATCATATAACAACACCCGATCCGGATGGAGCGGGAGCGATTTTGGCAATGGAAAATGCATTAAAAGACGCACATTACAATTTGGAAGATGTAGATTATATCAATGCCCATGGGACATCTACCTATTATAATGATATTGTGGAAACAAGAGCTATAA
>JAGMDW010000105.1 GCA_023128455.1 Desulfurellaceae bacterium | reverse complement strand
ATGGCTGATGAATTTAAATCCACAATAAGTGATAGTGACTATGAGGCATTTTGTAAGGGTTTCAATATTCCCCCCGATGCATTTTCAACCATAGAGCTTTTGGCTATTGCTGGATCAAGGGAGATACCACAAGGGGCATCTATGTTTATAGGAACAGGATTGCCGGTTTTGGTGGTAATGGAAGCTCAGCTTACTCTAAATCCTAGTGCAATTATCGTTATGGAAGCAGGAATGTTAGATCCCAAGTTTGAGCATGTTCCTGTCTCTGTTGCCGACATCCGTGGTTGTTATATGGCATCTGTGGCGTTGGGAATGACCAATTCATTTGGCACTTTTGAGCAGAGGGGATATGTTACCGGTGGTTCTTTAGGGGGAGCAGAATATGATGAATATGGAAATATTAATGCTACTGCAATCTGGGAAAAACCAAGAAGTTACTGGCAGTCTTTACAGGTAAAAGGAATGACTTCACAGGAGGAGAGGAAAAAGTTTTTGAAGGTAGGTCCGAATGTGAGATTTACTGGCTCCGGTGGTGCTAATCCTATTGGTACTCAATCCGATTTTCTCCTCACCATTATGGTTCAGGAAAAGAGAAGATTTCCTTATAATTGTTGTTATCGCACCACTCTGGCTGCAGCCAGAGGTCCGGAAGGTGAAACCAGATGGGATTATGGTATTCCCAGAGGCGGAAAAGGAGTTATGTCATCCGACCTGTGCATAATGGAGAACTATCCAGAAGAAGGCATCTATGATATGAGGCTAAGGTCTGTTCATCCTGGGTGCAGTCTGAAAGATGTAATTGAAAATGTTATGTGGGACTTGAAAGATAAGAGCGGCAAAGTATTAAAAGCTACTGATGAGGTGCCTATGACGCCTACTCCTACTGTAGATGAGTTGAAGGTTTTAAGGATGTTGGTGGATCCTACCAGAATTTACCTGGTAAGAAAGACAACCAGAGAAGTAGCCATGGAGAAGGAAACAGGAAAACCTGTTCTTGTCAAGGCAGCCACTTAGTAAGAAGCGAGACTCGGGGGTGGTGTACATCACCCCCGAGGTTTGAGGAGAGAAGATGAAGTGTAAATTTTGCAGTAGAGAAATGAGAAAAACGGTGACCCCTTTTAAAAGACCGGTCAAGGGGGAGTGTTTAAAGGTAAATGATATTGAGGTTTATAGGTGTCCGGGTTGTGGTGCAACTTATTTTCCTCGGGAAACGATACAGTGGTGCGGAAGGAAAACAGGGGAAAGATTAGTTGAAGTAGCCAAAGAAAGGGGCTATGTCAAAGATTTCGAAAGAGAAGTTGCAGAACGGAAAAAAATAGACTTAGAAAATGCAATCAGAAGAGGAGACATTAAGAAAAGAAAAGATATACCGTTTAAAGTTTTCACTTAATAAGCATTTTTTATCCAGTCAATTCCTTCGTTTTCTAAAAAAGAGATAACATCAAATCTTATAGCTGTGTTTTCTGTGTTTAAGCGCATTTTTTGCAAAAAAAGCAGAGCAATATTTCTTATTTTTTTTTGTTTTTTTTGGTTTACCGCCTCTTGAGGTAAACCAAAATCCTCGTTTTTTCTTCCCTTTACTTCAACAAATACCCATTCTTCTTTATCTTTAGCAATGATATCTATTTCTCCAAAGTGCGTATAAAAATTGCATGTAACAATTTTTAACCCGTTTTTTTTCAGAAACGAGGTAGCTTTTTTCTCTACTTCCCTTCCCCATTTTCTATTATCTCTTTTCTTTAATGCGGGCAGCCTTTCCTCTCCTTTCCCTCAAATAATAAAGACGAGATCTTCTTACCTTCCCTCTTTTTGCTATTTCTATCTTTTCTACAGATGGACTGTATAGGGGGAATATTCTTTCTACCCCTATACCGTAAGACATTTTTCTTACGGTAAGGGTTTTATTCAGGCCCGAGCCTCTGTTCCTGATCACGGTACCGGTAAATATTTGTATTCTTTCTTTTTCTCCTTCTTTTATCTTTGTGTGTACTTTCACCGTATCTCCCGACCTTATTTCGGGCAATTCCTTTCCCTGCTTTTCAATGTATGACTTTTCAAATTCATATGTACTTTTCATTTTTTCTCCTTTTAGCCATTTTCATTCTCCATTCCCTTATTTTCTCATGATTCCCGGAAAGTAATATGTCCGGCACGCTCATTCCTCTAAATTCGTAAGGTCTGGTATATTGTGGGTATTCTATCCAGTCTTCGTTGCAAAAGGTTTCTTCTTCTAAAGATTTTGGATTTTCTATAACATTTGGTATAAGCCTGGTTACTGTGTCTACTATCACCATTGCTGCTATTTCTCCTCCGCTTAAAATATACCTTCCTATAGACAACTCCATGTCGGCCAGATATCTTATTCTTTCATCAAATCCTTCATATCTGCCACAGATCAAGGCAATATTTTCTTTTTTAACCAGATTTTTCGCTATCTCCTGATGAAATATCTCTCCCTGGGGTGTAAGTAATATGGTGTATATATCTTTTACTTTTTCTTTTACAAAATCCATCGCCTGATAAACGGGTTCGGGTTTTAATACCATGCCGCACCCGCCACCGTATGGATAATCATCAGCTTGTCTATGTTTTGTTAGGGTAAAATCTCTTATATCTACCAATTCTACTTCCACCAACTCTTTCTCCTGGGCTCTTTTTATAATGCTTTCTGAAAACGGAGACTGAAACATATTGGGGAATATGGATAATATAAAAAATTTCATCTATACTCCCCTTTTTTACTATTATTCCAGTATTTCTAACAGAGCTTTTTTACCTATCTTTGTTGATGCGGCGCTGAGTATAGTTCTCATTGCTTGTGCTGTTCTTCCTTGTTTTCCTATAACCTTTCCTAAATCGTTATGATTCACTCTCAATTCAATTACCGTTGTTTTTTCACCTTCCATTTGAGAAACTTCTACTTCATCTGGGTTATCTACAAGGAACTTAGCGATATTAGCAATTAAGTCTTTCATCGACCTACCTCCATTTACAACGACTTTAAAACAGATTTCAGTATGCTTTTTGTTCCTTCGCTTATTTGTGCACCTTTTTTAATCCATGCATCCAGTTTTTCTTTGTTCAATTTTACTTTTTCATCGCCATCCAAGAATGGATCATATGTACCAATAGCATCTATCGTTTTTCCATCCCTCGGGGCTTTTTTATCTGCCACTACAATCCTATAAGCGGGTTTTTTCTTTTTGCCCCCTCTTTTTAACCTGATCACAACACTCACATCTTACTCCTCTTATCAAAACATTTTTGGATAGGAACCTAAATTCTGCATCATCTGCATTGCTTTCCTTTTATTCAATCCTTTCATCATGTGTGATAATTCATTAAATTGTTTGAGCAACCTGTTTACATCAGGCACCCTTGTTCCACTGCCTTTTGCTATACGCCTTTTTCTTGAGGCATTTATAATGCGAAAATTTTTTCTTTCTTCCTTTGTCATAGATAGTATAACAGCTTCTATAGATTTTGTCTCTTTGTCCATTTCTTCCATATTACCCAACCTAATCTTACTCAATCCCGGGATAAGCTTTAGCGTACCGGCTAATGATCCCATTTTTTTCACTTTTCTTATTTGCTCTAAAAAATCATCAAGTGTAAATTGTCGGGTCTTCAATTTTTTGATGATATCCGTATCTTTTGTTTCTGCTTGTTTAACCTTTTCTACTAAGGTGAGCATGTCACCCATGCCCAGTATGCGAGAAGCAACCCTGTCCGGATGAAACAATTCGATATCTTCTACTTTTTCTCCTGTTCCTATAAATTTAATGGGACTTCCTGTCACGCTTTTGATGGAGAGCACCGCTCCTCCTCGCGCATCACCATCTATCTTTGTAAATATAACACCGGAAAGATTTAATCTCTTATTAAATTCTAAAGCAATGTTTACAGCTTCCTGACCCATCATCGCATCGGCAACGAACAATATTTCTTTAGGAGATGTAATCTTTTTTATCTCTTCCAACTCTTGCATTAAATCTTCTTCTATATGCAGTCTTCCTGCAGTATCCAGTATTATTACATCTTTCCCAGCTTGTTTGGCAAATTTTAAGCAAGCTTTTGCTGTGTCTACCGCCGATGAGCCGTCATTTTCAAATACAGCTGCATTCACCCTTTTTGCCATAATGGATAGTTGTTGTTTTGCTGCTGGCCTGTAAGGATCACAGGATACAAGAATAGGATTTCTTCCCTTAGTGCGAAGAAAACGAGCTAATTTTGCAGTTGTAGTTGTTTTACCTGAGCCTTGAAGTCCAACTACCATAATGACGAAAGGAGGATTCCCCGAGAAATTCAACGCTTCGTTCTTTTCCCCTAAAATATGAACCATCTCTTCATACACGATGCTGCTGATGACTTCTCCCGGGCTGAGGCTCTTTTCTATTTCTTTTCCTATTGCTTTTTCTCTTATTTTATTTACGAAGGACTTTGTTACTTTATAGTGAACATCTGCTTCTAATAGAGAGAGTTTTATTTCCCGCAGTACACCATCTAATTCCTGTGCAGTAAGCCTTCCTCTCCCTCTAACTTTTCTTATGGTATTGTTTATTCTATCACTTAAATTACTAAACATAATTCCCTACAGTAAGAAATTATACTATGTAAATTGGATGCGTTTGTCAAGTTTGAGTCTTTTACTGTGGTTACTATTTAAAAATGTCACATGATCTTACTAAATAAAAATGTCACACAACCAGTGAACCTTCCTGTAAGAAAAAATAGCAAGTAATTTTTTTCTATCTGAAATCTTCAAAATCGGAAAATTTGCACAATTCTTGTTCCATTCCCTTTCTGCATTTGGGTGCTACTCCATTGAGATTATCCTCAATTGACAGGTAGAGAAATTTTAGATATGAGATAAATAAGTTATGTGATAAAATAAAAAATAAGTTATGAATAGATTTATTCAATCGACAATCAGCTTTTTATTCGTAATAGCAGTGCTGATATTCATAGGCATTCTTCCATCATTTGCTGCT
>JAGMDW010000104.1 GCA_023128455.1 Desulfurellaceae bacterium | reverse complement strand
TGGAATAATATCGGTTACTCAAAATAATCTTGGGAAAATAAAGAGAAAGGAACTCTGCAGGCAGGCCGAAACCAGGATTAAAGAAACCTTTGTAAGCAATTTTAAAAAAGAAGGGATATTATGACACAAAGAATTGGATTGACCTTTGGCAGTGGTTCAGCCAGGGGATTGGCTCATATTGGCGTCCTGAAGGCATTAGACGAAAGGAATATCAAGATTGATTTTATTGCCGGCAGCAGCATAGGGGCATTGATTGGAGCTGCTTATGCCTCTGGTATGAGTGTGGAAAAGATGGAAGAATTGGCATTAGAAATAGACCTCAAAAAAATTGCCCAGTTATTTATTTCAAAACCGGCCTTTACGGGTTTGATAAATGGGAAAAGCATAAAGAATTACATCCTTTCCCATATTGGCAACCCTGATTTTTCCCAGCTTAAGATTCCGTTTGTGGCTACAGCTACGGACATTGATACGGGTGAAACAGTAGTTTTAAACAAAGGTTCGGTTGTGGATGCAGTGAGAGCCAGTATATCTATTCCGGGCATATTTGCACCAGTAAAAATGAATAACCGCCTGCTGATAGATGGAGGGGTAACTTTACCACTTCCTATCCGTCTGGTAAAAGAAATGGGGGGTGAAAAGATAATTGCTGTTAATGTTATCCCTCAGCCAGGAAAACGCAAAACAAGTCTTAATAATTCATCGTCCAATAATGATTTTTTGGGTATTAAGATGATGTTAAAAAAAGGAAAGAATAAACTGGTCAGTAGCTGGAATTTAATCGGTATTCTCATGCAGAGTATTTTAATTTTAGAAAATACTCTTATAAGAACAGAGATAGCATCACAACGGCCGGATGTTCTTATTGAACCAGATGTTAGCTCAATAAAGATTTTTGATTTTCACCGCGGGAAAGAGGCCGTAGATTCAGGATATAAAGCTGCTATCAAGGCATTAAATAGAAGATAGAATTTGGCAATACCTGATTTTCCCAATAGTCTTGGGTAAATCAGAGACAAATTCAATGTCTGGCCAGTTGTGTTTTCTACATGCTTTTGCAATGAGGTCAGGAACATCGATAATGTTCATCTTTTTGAAAAGAAATTACCGACGGCGCAAAAAAGAGGTAATTATAGATAAACAGTGTTCTCACGCCATAGCCTGTCTGTTTCATCTGGCAAACAAGAAGTAAAAAAAGGATTATTAGCCGCAGTATCTGAAGCAAAAAAAAGAATTTTAGCCATGGGACCTCCGCCCTTTTGTCATTCCGTGCTTGACACGGAATCTGGATTCCCGCATTCGCGGGAATGACACAGGAAAAGGTAATCACGAAGCAAAAAAAGAATTTTAGCCATGGGACCTCCGCCTTTTTGTCATTCCGTCCCCGTGTCAGGCACGGGGTGACATTCCCCGCATCGGTGTGCGGGGTGACATTACTTGACACGGAATCTGGATTCCCGC
>JAGMDW010000103.1 GCA_023128455.1 Desulfurellaceae bacterium | reverse complement strand
AAAAATTTAACCATCGAAGATTTGAAAAAACAGAATTATAAAGCAATACTTGTTGCAGTTGGAGCTCAAAAACCTGTAGATTTAAAATTAAAAGGTTCTGAGGCTGAGAGTTATATCAATGCAATAGAATTTTTAAAAAGGGTAAAAGCTGGCGACAGAGAAAAACCAGGAGATTTAGTAGCGGTGATTGGAATCGACCATACCGCAGTAGATGCAGCTCGAACCGCGGTGCGCCTGGGTTCAAAGGTCACGATAATCTATACTCGCTCTAAAGAGCAATTACCTATAGAAGAGGATATCTTAAAAGAGGTAGAAGATGAGCATATTAAATTTCAATATTTAGCTCTGCCCACAGAAGTTATAAGACGAAGAGATGGCAGTATTAAAGCAGTAAAATGTATGCAGACTGAACTGCAAGAACCAGATGATACAGACAGGGTTAGAGCATTACCCATTGAGGGTTCAGAACTGCTTGTGCCTGCAACAACGGTAATGGTATCTAATGGGATGGAAACAGATTTATCTGATTTGTCTTATAAACTAACAACCAATGAAGTGGGGACGGTAACTGTTGATCCTGTAACTTTTATGACAGAAGAAAAAGGCATCTTTGCTGCAGGTGATGCAGTAGCAGGTCCGACAACAGTAATAGAGGCAATGTCAGCCGGTCAGAAAGCGGCAGCCTCAATTAAGTGTTATTTGAATGGTGAAGAATTCAAAGAACCTTACAAATTTGTCAAACCGAGAATGCGCATTGAACCTGCGGAAGTAGAAGAAGAAATAGAAACATTTGAAAGACCGGATGAATCTGTTCAGCCAGCGGAAGAAAGATTGTTTGATTTTAATGAAGTGAGAACAGGACTAACAGATAAATTGGCAGTGTGTGAAGCAAAACGCTGCATGCGTTGTGATTATGAAGAAGAAGAAGAGGTTAAATAAACAATTAATTGAGGAGGAAAAATGACTGAAAAAGAGTTAGATAGTATAGTAGAGGAAAGAGGAACAGATTCTCCAGCTTTAGTAGGTATATTGCAAGAAATACAAGAGAAAGAGCACTGTTTGTCACTTGATACTTTACAGTTGATTTCTGAAAGACTGGGTATATCATTATCGCGTCTTTATGGCGTAGCCACATTTTTTAAAGGATTTACACTGAAGCCGGTTGGAGAGCATACAATTGAAGTGTGTCTCGGCACTACATGTTATGTGCGGGGTGGTGCACATCTCATGACCGACCTACAACATCAGCTTCATGTAGTAGAAGGTGGCACTACATCAGATAAAAAGTTTACTTTGAAATCTGTGCGGTGCTTGGGATGCTGTGCTTTAGCTCCAGTAATACGCGTTGATGATCTTGTATACAGAACTGTTTCTACAAGGGAATTGCCTGAAATAATAAGTAAATATAGGGAGGGCTAAAAATGGCAAAAATTACGGTGGAAGACTTAAAGAACATTAGAGATAAATTTGAGCATATTGTCTCTTTAAGAGAAGGTATATACAAGAAAACTCCTCCCGGAATGAAGGATTTCAAAAAACATCTTATGGTGTGTGGAGGTACTGGTTGTCATTCTGCCGGTGCCAAAGCAGTTATTGAAAAGTTGAATGAAGAGTTGAAAAAACGCAATTTGCAAGATGAGGTCATGGTAGTTGAAACAGGCTGTAACGGTTTTTGTGCTAAAGGTCCGCTTATGGTTGTCTATCCTGAGGGAATATTTTATCAACTGCTAACCCCGGACGATATGCCGGAGATAATAGAAGAACATATCCTCAAGGGAAAGACTATAGAGAGACTCATGTACAATGACCCTGTCACTGGAGAGATTATTCCAAAACAGATGGACATACCTTTCTTTAAACTTCAAACTCAAGTAGTGCTTCGCTTTAGAGGTAAGATTGATCCATTTTCCATAGATGATTACATTGCTCATAATGGTTATGTAGGTTTGTCTAAGGCTTTAACTATGAAACCAGAGGATGTTATTGATGAGGTATCGCGTTCGGGCTTGAGAGGACGAGGAGGAGCAGGATTTCCAACCGGCAGGAAATGGGCTTTTGCAAGAGGTGCAAAAGGTGACCAAAAATATATAATTGGCAACTGTGATGAAGGTGACCCCGGAGCATATATGAACCGAACTGAAATGGAAACTGACCCATTTTCTGCATTGGAAGGCATGACAATTGCCGCTTATGCCATTGGTGCAACACAAGGTTTTATATATATGCGTGCTGAGTATCCTCTGGCTATAGAGAGAACTCTAAATGCAATTGAGAAAGCAAGAGAATATGGATTGTTGGGAAAGGATATCTTTGAGTCAGGTTTTGACTTTGATGTAAGGATAAGCAGAGGAGCAGGGGCATTTGTCTGTGGAGAAGAAACGGCGTTAATATCTTCTATAGAAGGGAAATTACCAAATCCCTATCCCCGTCCACCTTACCCAGCCATATCGGGATTGTTTGGTAAACCTACTGTAATTAATAATGTAGAAACACTAACAAATGTGGCCCGTATATTTGAAAGAGAAAATGGGGCAGAGTGGTTCTCAAGCATTGGTAGTGAAACTACAAAAGGGACAAAGGTTTTTTCTGTAGTAGGACATTTAAATAATACAGGACTGGTAGAGGTTCCTATGGGTACAACTCTACGAGAAATTGTGTACGATATTGGAGGGGGTATTATTGGTGGAAAAAAATTTAAAGCTATACAAACCGGTGGACCTTCGGGAGGAATGATACCAGTGCAACAGTTAGATACACCTATGGACTTTGAGCACCTGGAAGCACTGGGTTCTATAATGGGCTCAGGAGGCTTGATTGTAGTAGATGAAAATACCTGCATGATTGACCTTGTCAAATACTTTTTCGATTTTCTAAAGGAAGAATCCTGTGGTAAATGCACTCCCTGCCGGGAGGGAATCAAACAAGCATTATATATGCTGGAAAAAATCTGTAATGGTGAAGGCAAGGAAAGAGACATTGATACACTAAATGAACTTGCACAAATGGTTAAGGACTTTTCCCTATGTGCATTAGGAGGAACTGCTCCCAATCCACTTCTCACTGCAATCAAATACTTTAAAGATGAATATGTACAACATGTCAAGTATAAGAGATGTCCTGCCGGTGTCTGCAAGGGTATTGCTTATGCTCCTTGTCAGCATACCTGTTCCCTTTCTCAGGATGCACCTTCTTATACGGCATATATTGCAAGAGGTGAGTTTGACAAAGCAGCAGAGGTTATATTGAGAGATAATCCATTCCCCTCTATCTTAGGAAGGGTTTGTCATCATCCCTGCGAAGTGCGCTGTCGTTCTGGTGAGGGTGGTGAACCTATTGCCATTCGGGCATTAAAACGATTTGCAGTAGAGAATGCTAAGTATCCACCATTACAAATACCTCAAAAGGACGGTAATAAGGTGGCGGTTATTGGCTCTGGACCAGGAGGTCTGGCTGCAGCATATTATCTGGCACAAAAGGGATATGATATTACAATCTTTGAAGCCTTACCATTTGCAGGTGGAATGATGAAAACAGGAATACCCGAATATAGATTGCCGAGGGAAATTCTTGATGCCGAGATTGATAGAGTAAAATCTCTTGGTGTAACCATCAAGACAAAAACAACTATTGGCAAGGATATAACCATAGATGATTTATTTAAACAGGATTTTAAATCAGTCTTTGTCTCAACCGGTGCTCATAAGAATGTAGAGATGGGCATTCCTGGAGAGGATGCAGGAGGCGTAATAGATGCTATTGAATTCTTGAGGAATGTCAATACAGGAAAAGAGGTGAGTATCGGAAAGAATGTAGTAGTAGTTGGCGGTGGTAATGCAGCCATAGATGCTGCTCGTGTTGCATGGCGACTGAGCAAGAACAGCGATGTTCAAATCATCTACAGACGCAGCCGTCTGGAGATGCCTGCTATTTCTGATGAAGTAGATGAGGCACTATCAGAAGGTATTAAAATTCAATTCTTAGCAGTGCCAGTTCGTGCAATAACTAAAGGGAAAAAGGTTGAAAGTATAGAATGTGTAAGAATGAGACTAGGAAAGATAGATGCAAGTGG
>JAGMDW010000102.1 GCA_023128455.1 Desulfurellaceae bacterium | reverse complement strand
ACCACTTTTATTTTTCCATGGTGCATTCTCACTTAAATTAACATGGCAGTTTTTCACCACCACCTTTTTTATTGCCATTATATCACTTGGACTCGTAATTTATACTGTTATCAAAAAAGCAAACGCAGAGAAGATATTGTTTCTCACCTGGAGTGTGGTAATGTTATTGGCTACGCTGGGACAAAACCGATTTGCATACTATTTTGCAGTGAATGTTGCTCTTCTCAGCGGATATTTCTGCTGGAGAATGCCGGGATGGATTTCGGAAATCCTGAAACAAAATGGCTCTGGAGCACTTTCCCTAACCAATAAAAACACAAAGGAAGGAAAGAAGGCCAAAAGTGAAAAGAGATGGGATAGGAAGAGGAAAAAGCCAAGAAGTTTTATACCCGAATATCTTAGGCAAAGATATGTTGTTATTGCCATAACTGTGATACTTGTATTTTTTGTAGTATTTTACCCAAATATCAGGATGGCAATAAGCAGTGCGAGTTTCCCTTCAGGTCCTAATAGGGATTGGTATAATTCACTAATCTGGATGAGAGAAAATACTCCAGATCCTTTTCAGAATCCTGATTTTTATTATGAATTATATAAAAAGCCATCAGCAGGAAAAGGTTATAGTTATCCAGAATCAGCTTATGGGGTGATGAGTTGGTGGGACTATGGTCATTGGATTACATACATCGCCCACCGCATACCGAATTCAAATCCACATCAAACAGGTGCTGGTGGAGTGGCTCGATTTTTTATCTCACAGGACGAGAATTCAGCAAGTAAAATACTCAATAAATTAGGCTCAAAATATGTAATCATTGATAATAAAATGGCTATGGAAGAAAAGTTTTATGCCATGGCAATCTTTGCTGGGAAAAACTGGTCACAGTTTTTTGGGGTATATTATCAAAAGGCGGATGGAAAAGTAAAACCTGTAATGCTATATTATCCAGAATATTATCGGTCTATGTGCTCCCGACTCTACAATTTTGAAGGCAACGCAGTAATTCCTGTCAACTCAACCGGCGTCATCTCATACATTGAAAGGATAAATAAAAAAGGAACTAAATATAAGAAAATTTCTGATTATAAATTGTTTCCTACATATAAGGAGGCAAAAACATTTTTAAAAACACATCCAGACTATAGAATAGTTGGCACAAATCCCTTCATTAGTCCTGTGCCTCTTGAAAAATTGAAACACTACAGGTTGATTCACAAATCTGATTCATCAGTAACAAAACAGAGAGGTAAAAAAAATTCCTGTGTGAAAATATTTGAATATATTCCCTGAGGTTTATTTATATTTGTTGTTTTTCACTGAGTTACATTGATAAAAAGGTGAAGTGTTTCACTGGGTTTGTGTTCTTCGTTTTTATATAACAAAAATTGCACCTTTTGGTTATTACTAACTTTTTGAGCAATAAAACTTATTCTATTTTCCCATTTCTCTTCATTGTTGAGTATAAGAGAACCTACTTTCTTGTATTCCGCTCCATCTATTCTCACCTCTATATTGTATTTCATCTCTTGACCTTCGTGGTTTACTATTCCCAAATTCAGTATTACCTTCTCACCCAGCATAAGTTCATGAGGGTAATTCTCAGCCTTTCCTTCTGGACCCAGGACATAAAATTCTGTAAACCTCTCCCCTGATTTTGGTGTAGTAATTGTATAACTTAGGACTCCAAGAGCTGTCAGTATTGATAGAATTAGAACAATAGTGAGGACTTTATCTATATTACTTAGTCCAGCCCATCGAGGCAGGCTAATTCGAAAAGAAGGAATGAAACATTTTTCTACTGGGAGTCTGTACCGCCTGTAGTAGGTAATAACAGATGTAACAAAAATGAAAAAACTCAGGGAGAGGAGAATGGGATAAAATCTGATACCACAAGGAGTATAGTTGAGAAGAAATCCAATAAGAGCTGATAACGCAATACTTAGACCAAAGCTCAAAGCAATTCTCTCCACACCATCAAGATCATTCTTCTTCGGGAAAAGAGCCGCCATGAGTGTATATCCCGGGAAGAAGAGCAAAAAGGGAAGACCTATTATAATTCGCAAAACATTTGAGGGGAAAAGGAAAATGATAACAATCAGCACAATGACAAGGACATTTATAAATAGAATGTCACTTGCAAACCTAATTTTCTTGCTCATAACACTATCCAGCAGTATAATTCAACAAAATTTTAAAAGCAATTTTTTGGATTTCACATTATTTAGTGGGATTCAATTATTGGAGTGTAGCGGTTGCCGTTTCAGAAAACACTTTTAACTATAGGGCAAATAAAGCATCGAATTAAGGACTCTCTATATCGGAATTCTCTTTTTTTAATGCTCAATACTGTAGTGACAGCCGGTTTGGGTTTCTTCTTCTGGATGGTTGTCGCTAGGTTTTATACTGAAGCGGAAGTAGGTTTAGGAGCAGCAATAATATCTACTATTTCCCTTTTGGCTCTCTTAAGCAAACCGGGCACAGGTGTTGCCCTCATCTACTTTCTTCCTAAAACTGAAAAACCTGTGGACATGATAAATACCTGCTTCACTTTGAGCGGAATTATTTCCTTGATTGTGGCAGCAGTTTTTATTGCTGGCTTAGATTTATGGTCTCCTGCGTTAGGCTTTATTAGAGAAAATGCGATTTTCCTTCTAACTTTTATTTTCTTTGTCTTTTTGTGGACATTGTCGGGATTAATGGATTGTATCTTCATTGCCAGCAGAAAAGCCAAATTTGTTTTATTAAAGAACACCATTTTTTCATTGCTTAAAATCCCTCTTCCTATCCTTTTAGTTATGTTTTTCCACGCCTTTGGTATTGTTGGTTCATGGGGTGTTGCGGTTGGAGTTGCCTTTGTCATTTCTCTTTTCTTTTTTCTGCCAGGAGCTCAAAATCATTACTGTCCTGCGGTCAAACTAAATTTAGACATAATTAAAGATTTGTGGCGATATTCTGCAGTAAATTACCTTGCCAATTTATTAATAGCATCTCCGGCTTTAATCTTACCTATAATGGTTGTTAACCTCATCGGAGCAGCCCAAAATGCCTACTTCTATGTAACCTGGATGATTGCCAGCTTGCTCTTTGCTGTCCCCGCAGCAATCTCTCGATCCCTGTTCGCCGAAGGTTCACATTTTGAAGATGAATTGAGGATTAATGTGCGTAAATCCATTAATTTTACCTTTCTTTTATTAATTCCGGCTATTATTATCCTATTTCTGTCAGGAAAATGGCTTCTTCTTCTATTTGGAACAAGTTATTCTGCAAATGGCTTAATGTTATTACGGATTCTAAGCCTATCAAGCCTGTTTGTAGGGATAAATAGTATTTACATAAGCATTCTGCGGATAAAAAACAGAACAATAGAGCTGGTGTTCATTTCTGGATTTATAACCATTACTGTGCTTTTAGGAAGTTATTTTATTATGCCATCAGTAGGGATTGTGGGTATTGGTTATATCTGGATTGTTGCTCAGGGACTCATTAGCATTTATGCTATTTTAGCGATGAAAATCCGGCAGGGAAGATCTATACGCGGAACTGGAGATGGGTTTTAGTATTTAATATTATCAAATATTTTATTAAAATTACTTTGCTTCGGCATAACTCTTTTTTTGATCCAAATATTTAGGTGGTCAGGAAAGAGATTCATGAATATATTGTATTATCCCGTTTAACATAAGCAATTTTAATGCTATAAAATAATAGGAGACAAGTGGGTGGACTTCAGGGAAAAATGAAACGAGATGTGATTTTGAGATTTTATCTACATATTATTAAACCTCTCTTAGATAAAGTCCCCTACCTTAGGAAAATACTAAGGAATCTTTGGGAGATGCACTGGAAATTTAGATTAAAATTGAAAAGTTTTCATCAGTCTGCTGATTTGCACAGTATATATTGGATAAGTCCACAAGAGATAACATATGCCCTTCGGGAAGAATTCCCTATATACAAATATAAAGGTAAGGTATTAGATGGAGATTGGGATTTACCCCACAACCTTATAAAATTTGAGGAATTGGATATTTATCAAGCACTTTATCAACACTTTATCGAAGGTAAGGAGTGGCAAGAGACAGATTTCTACCACAGGGTATTAGCTGAAATAGAATCTGGTATGATAAAATGGAATTGTCTTTCTAATAAAGATTTTGAGGAAAGATGTAAAAAATTGGATGCATTGTATCAAGACATAAAAAACAATGGTTTCGAGACACAAAAAAAGCTAAGAGGAGGAGTGAGAAAAATGGAAGATGAGATAGCGGTTGTAATCGGACGTAATGGAGATTTAATATTTAATAATGGCAGACATCGATTAGCTATTGCCAAAATACTTGATTTAGATAAAATACCTGTCAAAATTACACTTAGACATAAAAGATGGGTAGAATTTTGAAAGCAAATTCTATCTTGATACAGGGGCTCACTGGGGCTATTTTTGTCATAAATTTGAGGAAGAAGGATTTAATTGCTACGCAGTGGAAAGTTCTATAAAAGATTTCTATTTTCTAAAAAAGTTGAAGCAAGAAGTGCAAAATTTGAGATTATATCTCCTCTTCCATTGTCCGGCACCGATATATTCTGAATACCAAAACTCGTGTGTATGATATTACTTTACCTCTCTCAGTGCCGAAAATTCTTTTGTAGGCTTTCACTGAGGGATGGATTTTCAGGT
>JAGMDW010000101.1 GCA_023128455.1 Desulfurellaceae bacterium | reverse complement strand
GACCAGGATCTGGATACGAAAGAGGATACTATGGAAACAAACGGGCGGTACAATTTAATCCCGCAACCTGGGCTTATGGCTCACTCTTGAGAGCGTCTAACAATCTCGTCATGGCTAAAGGATATGCCTCAAATGTAGAAGATGGCAGAACCCTCATCGCTATAGCAAAAAAGCATTACAACACAGCCAACAGTCTGTATAAAGAAAAAAAGTATATTCAGGCTGTTGACTACGCCATAGCTTCTTCAGGATTAAGCAAGGCTATTATCCATCTCTATAGGGCAAAAAATCCAACCTCTCTTCCAAGCCCGCCACCAGTCCAGTAAAGCTAACGGGGAAGGTGCAACTTAACGGTTGTGCCTTCCCCTCTTTTAGAATGGATGTCAATCCTGCCACCCAAACTTTGCATAGACTTTTTTATTATATAAAGTCCCAATCCAAATCCGCTTTTACTCTCGAATTTTTTAGAGATTTTCTCATCAAAACCGGAACCTTTATCCTTATTCGTAATTTCCAACAAAACTCCCTTGCCTTCAATCTCACTAACAAGTTCTATCCTCTCATTTTTAGGACTAAATTTCACAGCATTTTCAATAGTATTTTTCAAAATAAGATAGACAAGCTCAGGATTGGAAGAAATCTTCTTAACCTTCAAATCAGTTTTTATCTCAATATTTTTCTCCTCTATACGAGGCGTAAGTTCCTTTAAAACAACATTTGTTAATTCTTCTAAATCTATATCTTTTTTATGCCATGGAAAAGCTTGATACTTTTGAAACATTAAGAAATTATTTACAAAATCCTTTGCCTTCATGAGACTCTCTCTTACTTCTTCTTTGTCTATATAAAATAAAGCAGCGGAAATAGGAGTAAGCACCTCATGAGAAAATATATTGGTAGAATCTTCAAGATTTTTGTAAGTTTTAAGGATTGGTTTAGTCCACACATTGGACAACAGATAAACAAGAAAACCATAGATCAAATTCAACAACAAGATTATAGGCAAATATAACTTCACAAGTCTTAGTATGTTGTTCCATATAGGCTTCATGGAAGCGGCTACCACTATATAACCTCTTGGCAATGCAGGGTCATAAGGTTTACTGATGAGAAAAAGATGTCCCTTTGTCCTCAAGAAACCATAACTTGCAAGGTCTATTTGAAAAGGCAAAGAACCAAAAACAAGCCTCTTATTGTTATCAAAAATAGCAACTGGAAAAGTATTAACACTTATATCTTCCAGACCCTCAAAAACCAGAGCTTCATTCGCCCGATATGAAACTTTATACATAGTATTCTTCGTTTCACTTAAAGTATGAGAATACTGATAAAAAAGATAACTCAAGACGAGAAACAAGGATAAAATAAAACTCACCGCCAGATGAGAAAATACTATCTTAAATTTTATCCTCTTTATCTCCCTCTCAATCAATTTTATAACCAAATCCCTTTGTACTCTTTATTATATCTTTACCGATTTTTTTCCTGATATTATAAATGTGACTTTTCAAAGTTTCGTAACTTCCCTCTTCTTCCCACACATAATCTATCAAAAAATCATAGCTCAGGATTTTACCTCTTTTTCTTGCCAGAACCTCAAGTAATAAAAATTCTTTGAGAGTCAACTCTATTCTTTTGCCGGAAAGATAAACAATTTTTTTCTCAAAATCGATGATAAGATTACCAATTTTTATCTCCTCTTTTATTTGACAATATCTACCTAAAACGGCTTTAATTCTCGCTAAAAGTTCCTCCGGGAAAAAAGGTTTTGTTACATAGTCATCCACACCTACGGCAAATCCTTTAAGCTTGTCCTCTAAAGAAGATTTCACAGTGATCATAATTACCGGCACTTTTATTCCTTTTTTCTTAATAGATTTAATTATCTCTAATCCTTCTTTATTTCCTAAAATCCAATCCACAAGAAAGAGGTCGTATGTTTTTAATTTTCCATGAAGGGGCAAATCATCAGGGTCTTGAATCCAGTCTATTTTGTAATCTCTTTCTTCCAAAAACTCCTTCATAGCCTGACCCAAAGACTTGTCATCTTCCACCAGTAAAAATTTAATCATTTCTTAATTGTATCAATAAGGTACCTCTTGAAGCAAAACATTTTTTATCAGTTGACAAACAATGAAAAATTCACAAAGATGTATTTATGTTTCCTCCAATTTTACCATTTTTTATAATGCTGGTTTTAATTCTCTTCCTGCTACCGTTGCTTTTTATAATCTTTATAGGCAGTGTAACACTTGTATTTCACAAATTAGGCATTCCCTTTTTTCTGGCTTATATTTTGTTTTGGTTTTCCTTAATTGGAAGTTTTATAAACATTCCCATCAAAAAGATAGAAAGTTACATACCCATTAACAAATTCAAAAAGGGTTCTTTCTTTGGTCTCGCATATCCCATATCTTATGTAGGGGAGCAAAAAACAACCATTGCAGTAAATGTCGGTGGTGCATTAATACCTGTGTTAATTGTATTTTATGAAATAATACGCTTGCTTGTAGCTAAAATGTATCCCTTATTGTTACAATCATTTTTAGCAACAATTATAGTTTTAACTATCTGCTATTTCTTTTCAAAACCAATAAAAGGTCTGGGCATTGGAATTCCTGTTCTTATTCCCCCTATATTTGCGGCAATCTCAGCCTGGGTATTAGCTCCCCAAAACCCCGCCATAGCGGCATACATCAGTGGGGTTTTAGGAACACTCATCGGAGCAGACCTGTTAAAATTAAACAAGATAAAAGAATTAGGAGCACCCATAGCATCAATAGGAGGAGCAGGAACATTTGATGGCATATTTATAACAGGAATTGTTGCTGTTTTGCTTGTTTAAAACTTCTTTACACAAAACCATAAAAATCACCTCTTCATTTATCTTAAAAAATAATGTCTTTTGTTTACCGTTTTAAGCAAATAAAGCTTTCAGTTCGTTTCTTAAGCTTGTTACAAAAAGGT
>JAGMDW010000100.1 GCA_023128455.1 Desulfurellaceae bacterium | reverse complement strand
GGCTAATATTCTTTCCAGATTCCGCATCAGGCACGGAATGACATCTGGTAATACCCACTCTTTGCAAACTTAGGTTTCTTGTATATATTGGTATAACATGATTCAGAGGGAGATTATCAATAAAGTTAAAGCAGTTATATTAACTCATTCGAAGCCGAAAAGGATATACATCTACGGTTCACAGGTTACTGGCGAAGGTGAAAGAGCAAGTGATATTGATATTGTCTTTGATGATAAAGAGTTTAAGGATATAGGCATTATTGAAGATGAAATCAAACAGTTAAATACGCTGGTGAAAATAGATGTAAAAAATATAGCTTTTTGTGATGATAGATTTAAAAATAGGGTAAAAGATACAGGCAGGGTTATTTATTCGGCAAATAAAAAACTGCGGTTTGAAGATAGCTTGATAAGTTTTAGCAAGGCTTATAATAAATTTGAAAACATCGTAAATCGAGAACAAGAATTTAAAAAAGAAGGATTTGGTGATATCTATTTAGATGTTGTGGTTAAGAGATTTGAATTCACATTTGAAATGGCCTGGAAAACTATAAAAAGATATTTGGATTTTGTAGGCATAAGATGTGTAAACCCCCGTGATTGTTTAAAGGAAGCCTTTTCACAAGGTATAATAAAAAATGAACATACATGGTTAGATATGATAGAACAAAGAAATTTATCAAACCATTTTTATGATGAAGCAGAATTAAAAGATATATTGTATAAAATGCAAGATTATAAGAAGAGTTTTTATGGCCTAAAGGTAAAATTGGTTTCTTGTAACATAGAAAAATGAATTTATAGAGAAATTCTGCTTCTTAATTTGTCTATTATTTTCGAGTTTCCGAAGGGATTTTTACAATTGAAATTCATCTTGAGATACATCTTTTTAGTTTTTGAAGGTAAAGACAATATGGTGGACGGTAGGGGACTTGAACCCCCGACCTCCTGCATGCGAAGCAGGCGCTCTCCCGACTGAGCTAACCGCCCCCCTTCTGAGGAAAACTTAGGACAAAAGGGTTGTATTGTCAAACATAAATTGGTAATCTATACTGCAAAATGAAATTTAATCAGGCTTTCATACATACGCTGAGAGAAGATCCGAAAGAAGCAGCGATTGTCAGTCATAAATTGTTGTTAAAAGCAAGCATGATCTTGAGACTGGCTTCTGGTATCTATACCTATCTTCCTATGGGGTTCAGGGTAATTGAAAAGGTAAATCACATCGTTTCGGAGGAAATGAATAGAGTGGGGGCAATTAGGCTTCTGATGCCTTTTGTTCAGCCCAGGGAGTTGTGGGAAGAAAGTGGAAGATGGAAAGAGTATGGAAAGGAACTTTTAAGAATAAAGGATAGGGGTGACAGGGATTTTGCCATAGGACCTACCCATGAAGAAATAATCGTAGATATAGTAAGACACTTTGTGAAATCATATAAAGACCTGCCTCTTACTTTGTATCAAATCCAAACCAAGTTTAGAGACGAGATAAGACCAAGATTTGGTTTGATGAGAGGTAGAGAATTTATAATGAAAGACGCATACAGCTTTGGTAAAGATGAAAAAGATTTGGAAAAGAGTTTTAAGGATATGTTTGATGCATATTGCAGAATTCTTAAAAGATGCGGATTAAAATTCAGAGCAGTGGAAGCAGATACCGGTTTAATTGGAGGAAAGGGGTCGCTGGAATTTATGGTTCCTTCCAGTATTGGAGAAGATGAAATCATCTGTTGTAACAGATGTAGCTATGCCGCTAATATAGAAAAGGCAAAATCAAAAGTAGAAATTTCTAAAGCCCGTTCAGAACAAAACATAGAAAAGGTGCATACACCAAAAAAAAAGACGGTGGAGGAAGTTTCACAATTCGTTGGTGTAAAACAGGAAGAAATTGTAAAGACACTCATTTATAAAGGAGAAAAGAGAACCTATGCCTTTTTGATTAGGGGATGTGATGAGTTAAATCCTATAAAAGCAAAGAGAGCAGTAGAGGAAATAGAGCTGCAACCTTTAACTGAAAAAGAACTAAGAGATATGGGATTGCATTTAGGGTTTTTAGGTCCTATAGGATTGAAAGAAAAAAATATATATGTTTTGGGAGATAATTGTATAAAGGATATGGAATGGTGTGTGATAGGAGCAAATGAAAAAGATTTTCATCTTAAAGGGGCAAAAATAGAAAGAGATTTTTCAGTGGATATGTATACAGATTTGAGAAAGGCTAAACAAGGTGAAAGTTGTCCTGTATGTAATGGGGAATTGGGTATTTTTAGAGGGATAGAGTTAGGTCATGTATTTAAATTGGGAGACAAATACAGCAGAAAGATGAACGGCTATTTTTTGGATGAAAAGGGTAAAAAGCAGTATTACATTATGGGATGCTATGGTATAGGCATAGGAAGAACTGCACAGGCAATAGTGGAGATGCACCACGATGAAAAAGGAATTATCTGGCCTTTAACCGTAGCCCCATACGATGTGGAAATTATTTCCCTCACCGATAAAGATTATGCCAATCTTCTGCATGATGAATTAGAAAAAGAAAATATAGAAGTTCTATTGGATGACAGAAAGGAGAGTCCTGGTGTAAAATTTGCAGATTGTGACCTCATTGGTATCCCTATAAGGATTGTTTTAGGGAAATATCTTAAACAGGAAAAAGTAGAAGTAAGCCTGAGGAAGGATAAAGAGAAAAAATTTTTGATTTCTAAACATGAAGTAGTAGACTTTGTGAAAAATTTAAAACAAGAGCTAATAAAGGAGATAGAGAATGAATAAACTTTCGTGGAAGACAAAGAATGTATGGGAAAAAGGTGATGAATACAACAAAAAAGCCTTTTCCCTGGCAGAAGAATATAAGAAATTTATGGACAAGTGTAAAACAGAAAGAGAAGCCGTAGAGTGGACCAAAAAAGAAATAGAAAAGATAGGGTTCTTAAAAGAGGGAAATGAAAAATTCTATATTGTAAACAGAGAAAAATGTATTGCTGTGGTGAAATTGGGTAAAGGTGAAGGAATGAAGCTCATAGCCGCCCATATTGATTCTCCCCGTATAGATTTAAAACAAAAACCATTATATGAAGACAAAGATACACAATTGGCATTGTTACATACACACTATTATGGAGGCATAAAAAAATATCAATGGATGAACATTCCTCTGGCAATTCATGGAAAAATAGTAAAAAAAGATGGTGAAATATTAAATATAAACATAGGCGAAGATGATAATGATCCTCTATTTATTGTTCCTGATCTTCTTCCTCATTTAGCAAAAAAAGAACAATACGAAAAGAAAATGGATGAGGCATTTTCAGCAGAGAAACTCAACCCTCTCATAGGTAGTATGCCCGATTTATCAGAAAAAGAAGAAAAGGTAAAAGCTCATATATTGCATTTACTTCATGAAAAATATGGAATAAGTGAAGAGGATTTTGTATCTGCCGAGCTTGAACTTGTTCCTGCCTGGAAATCAAGAGATGCAGGAATAGATAAAAGTTTTATTGCCGCCTATGGACAGGATGACAAGATATGTGCTTTTACTGCTTTCAAGGCACTTATGGAAAGTGATAATAAAAAAACATGCATGGTGTTATTGATAGATAAAGAAGAGATAGGTTCGGATGGAGCAACAGGCATGAAATCACATTTCTTCTTAAGACCTGTTATAGAAATCTTAAAAAGAAAAAAAGAAAAAGCAGATATGGACAATATCATTCAGTTTTTAGAAAAATCCGAGTGCCTGTCTGCCGATGTAAATGGTGCGGTAAATCCCTTGTACAAAGATGTCCATGAAATGGACAATGCATCCTATATCAATAAAGGTATAGTTTTGACAAAGTATACGGGTCATAGAGGAAAATACGAGGCATCCGATGCAAGTGCAGAGTTTTTAGGAAAGTTAAGAAACATATTTAGTCAAAATGATGTTTTGTGGCAGATCGGAGAATTAGGAAAGGTAGATGAAGGGGGAGGAGGAACGATTGCCAAATATATCGCTCAATGGAATGTTGAGGTTGTAGATTGCGGTCCTGCTATTTTATCTATGCACTCTCCCTATGAAATAAGCTCAAAGGGCGATCTGTATGAGACATTTAAAGCCTACAAGGCATTTTTTGAATCAGAATGATTTTTTTAATTATTCGGATGGTAATACTTTAATGCCTTTGGCAGAAGCTGTTTTATAGTTTCTATGCGTTTTTCATCTGCTGGATGGTCGGAGAGAAACTCAGGAATTTCAGATCCTTTTTGTTTTTCCAACATGCGATTCCAGAACAACAAAGCGCCTCTCGGGTCATAACCTGCCTTTGCCATAAAGATAAGACCAAGATGATCTGCTTCATATTCCTGAATGCGACTGTAGGGTAAAATAACACCCAATTGAGCTCCCAGACCATAAGCGGCTAAAAATGCTTTAGAACGAGTATCCGAATTTTTTTCTAAAGCCACAACAAGAGCACCTTCTCCCACTTGAGCCAATAACACCATGCTCAACCTCTCTGCCCCATGACGGGCAATGGCATGAGCAGTCTCATGTGCCAAAACTGTAGATAGACCATTTTCATTCTGGGTATATTTCAAAATGCCTGTATAAACAAAGATCTTTCCTCCTGGCAAACAAAAGGCATTGGCTGTTTTGGGGTCTTCTATAACTGTAAATTCCCAGGGAAGGTCTGTTCTTCCTGTTGCTTTAGCAATGCGCCAACCTACTTTATTCACCATATTTACTATTTGAGGGTCTTTGCATGTCTTAGCTTTCTTCAAAATCTCCTGGCGTGCTTTAAGCCCCAAAGCCAATTCAGTTTGAGGGTCAATAAGAATCAGTTGTTTTCTTTCGGTAAAAGGAACTGTAGCACATGCAGACAAAATCAAAAGAGCTAACAAATATAAACCAAATTTTCTAATCTTGCTTTTCAATATCAATCTCATTATCAAATATAATAACACACAAACTAAACACTATCTACAATAAAAGATTTTCTCAAGATTTTGTATATAATGTGAGCATGAAAATTTTAATCGTTGGTCGTCCTGGTGTAGGAAAAACAACTGCGGTTATAAAAACAATAAACCATATCTCAATGCCTGTAAGAGGATTTTATACTCAGGAAATAAGAGAAAAAAAGGGTAGGGTAGGGTTTTTATTGAAAACATTAAACGGTACACAAGAAGTGCTCGCTCATGTAAACTCATCTTCTCAATTTCATGTGGGGAAATATGGTGTAAATATAAAATTATGGGACAACTTAATTCCTCTGCTCATGCCTCAAACTAATAATGAGATAATAGTTATTGATGAGATAGGAAAAATGGAATGTCTCTCCCAATCTTTTCGCACCTATATTCTCAATATAATAAAAACAGAAAATCCCTTGCTTGCTACTGCTCCCTTGAAAGGAACATCTTTTATTGAAGGCATTAAACATAAATTTAAAATCATAGAGATAAATGCAAAAAATAGAGATATAATACCTCTTCAGTTAAAGGAGACGCTTAAGAGATAATGTATTTTTCTCCATCAAAGGGGAATACATGTGTAGGCAAACTTCTAAAAGGAGCTTTGTCCATAATTTTTCTTACTCTGTTTACCTTTTCTTCAGGCAAATCCACAGACAGATTATTCTCTAAGCAGTATAATATCTCATCTACATCTTCATAAGATAATCCCAATATAAACTCATCATCTATGCCAGGTACAAGATCGGGCGAGGGTGTTTTCTCTAAGATAGCCTTGGGAATTTTTAGTTTCTTGGCTATTTCTCTTGTCTGCGTTTTGTAAATATTTACAAGAGGTGCTATGTCTGCTAATTCATCTCCATATTTCACATATAATCCGGTGAGTATTTCCGTTTTGTTTGTATTTCCTAAAACTAGACCCCTACGCAGATCTGCATGAAAATAAAGTAAGATTGTCCTCAATCTGACTTTTGCTCGATAATAGGCTTGTGCTTCCCAGAAATCTTTCTCTTTTGCACTTGAAGCAAGATCTTTTAGAAAAACATCTTCGCCGCCCATTTCTTCCCATTGTCTTTTTGCCCATTTTTCCTGCCTCTTTCTGGGAATCAGAAATGTAGAAGGAGACAAGCGATAAATACCTATTTCTTTTAAGACTTTTGTTATATCTATAAATCTGTAATCTATATCTAAAACATGAGCAAGCGCAGTAGCATCTCTCGTATTCTGGATGGAACTGTCTTTTTCCGGTAGGATGAGGCCGAATACATTCCTCTTTCCCACAGCCTCCACCGATAGGTAAGCATCTATCGTTGAATTCAATCCTCCACTCAGCCCTATTACAATCACTTCACTTTCCTTTGAGGATTCTTTAATAAAATCGCACATCTTGGAGATGAGCTTAGTATAATCGGTAGATGCGAGAAAATCTTTATATTTCATAATTTATGGTGCCGAGGGCGGGAATCGAACCCGCACGGGAGGGTCACTCCCACCAGATTTTGAGTCTGGCGCGTCTACCAATTCCGCCACCTCGGCACTCGCATTTATTTAACACTCTGAACTCTCATTGTCAAGCTGCAACGACTCATATATGGCGAGCAATGCGTCCTTTGCCTTCATCTGCATAAAAGCATCAGGTTTACATACAGAAAGAGAAGAAACCTGTGGATTTATGGTTATTATGTAACTGCCCTTTTGCTTAAGGCGAGAAGCAATACTATCATTAGTGGCAATAGTAGAACTACTACCGATGAGAAAGACTACATCCGGCACCTTTACTTCTTCTAAAAAACTATACCAATTTCTTTTTTGATAAGTATTCTCTATATAATCCCAATCGCCAAACATAAGTATATTTGGCCTTAAGAGATCACCACAGACAGGACAAATAGGCAGTCTGCCTGCCTCCATCTTTTCTTTGTCTAAATCACATAAAGGTACCTCAAGATTTTCTCTCACTCCATAATTACATCCCACTTCTCTCATACATTGCAATCTCCACATGGAACCATGAACCTCACAAACAGATAAAGGTTCAGCTCCAGAAATAAGATGATACCCGTCGGTATTTGTAGTATAGATGAATGCCTTCTTGAAATGTTTTTTTATAAGTTTATTTATTACCGTATATCCCGCATGTGGTTTATTCTGATGTGCATTTCTTCTTCGCCATTCATAAAATGCCCAGGCATATTGGGGGCATCTGCGAAAACTCTGAGGAGAAGCAAGAGTTTGTGCCTCTAATCCCGCTCTTTTGAATGCAGGAAAATTTCTCCAATATCCTTCTTTGTCTCGAAAAGTAGGAATGTTGGAATCAGCAGACATTCCTGCACCAGTGAGGGAAACAACTGTTTCAGCTTTTCTGATTTTCTCTACGATACAGGATATATCTTTATCCATGCAATTTTAACTTAATTAACCTTTCCAAAGGTAATCATTTATTACTCGCTCTGCTTTTTTCTCTCCTACAAATTCATCCATAATACTTTCTACTTTTTTGAAATCATGCCATTTTTTGAATAGATCAGGCCTTACCCCTATATAGAGCATTCCTATTATTCCTGAAGGTGGCGTTGCATATAATTGTTTTATTCTCTCTTCAATTTTCATTTTTAGCTGCTTTTTTACCACCTTTGCAACATCTTCATCGTCCTCAAGGACATAAGGAAAAAAATTGAGTACAGACATACCAACCTCCCTTAGTATACTATTGTTTATTAGGATATAAATCTACTCCATTTCTGTCAAGCAAAGTTTTGTTAAAACAAAACTTTGCTTGCAAATGCAAATAGGTTTAAAGGTATTGACAATTGTCTATGACAATTGCAAGGAAATGACTTTGT
>JAGMDW010000010.1 GCA_023128455.1 Desulfurellaceae bacterium | reverse complement strand
CGAAGAAGAAAATGTAGGAAACATTGCAGAAGTGGAAACTAACGATTAATTGGGGTGTAGCCAAGTGGCAAGGCACGGGACTTTGAATCCCGCATTCGGTGGTTCGAATCCACCCGCCCCAGCCAAAAAAATATTTATCTTTAAGGAAACGGGTATTTAAATGTGGAGATTTTGAAATGAAGCTTATTACGGGCAATGGAAATAGAGAATTAGCGGAGGAAATCAGTGATTACTTGAATATTCCTCTCGCCCCTACTATTGTTAATACTTTTAGCGATGGGGAGATAAATGTACGAATTGAAGAAAGTGTAAGAGGTGATGATGTTTATGTTATTCAATCTCTCTCTCGCCCCGTGAATAAGAACATATTGGAAATGCTCATTATCATAGATGCATTGAAGAGAGCATCTGCTGGGTCCATTACGGCAGTTATGCCTTATTACGCTTACGCTAGACAGGATAGAAAGGTAGAACCGCGAGCGCCTATCACTGCGAAATTAATTGCTGATTTGCTCACGGCCTCCGGGGCAAGTCGAGTCTTGTGTATGGACTTGCATGTAGGTCAAATTCAAGGTTTTTTTAACATCCCGGTAGATCATTTGTATGCATTTCCAATTATATTGGATTATATTAAATTAAATATGTTAGATAATTTGGTTATTGTTTCACCGGATGCAGGTGGTGTAGAAAGAGCAAGAAGCTATGCCCGAAAGCTCAACGCATCCCTGGCTATCATAGATAAAAGGAGACCTGAACCTAATGTCTCAGAAGTATTGCATGTTATAGGAAAAGTAAAAGGAAAAACTGCAATAATAGTAGATGATATGCTGGATACAGGCGGAACATTGGTCAATGCAGCAGAGGCACTGAAAGAAGCGGGAGTAGAAAAAGTATACGCTTGCTGTACCCATCCTGTTCTTTCCGGTAATGCTATTGAGAAAATAGAGAATTCTCCCATAGAGAAATTAATCGTTACCAATACCATTAAGCTTTCTACAGATAAAACATCATCTAAAATCAAAGTGCTATCTGTAGCTTCGTTAATTGGAGAAGCCATAAAAAGAATATCTAACAAAGAATCGGTAAGCTCGCTTTTTTTATAAATCTTCAAAGGAGAAGAAAATGAATGTTCACTTGAGAAAAGAAACAGGCAAGGGTTACGCTAAAAGGTTGCGTAAGGGTGGGATGATTCCTGCCGTCATATATGGCTGGAAAAAAGAAAACAAAACCTTAGAGATAAACGAAGAAGAATTTATTGAATTCTATGGAAATAGCGCAAGAAATACTATATACAAACTGAATATAGAAAGCGAAGAAATAGATGCAATTCTAAAAAATATACAAAGAAACCCGGTAACGGACAAAATAATACACGCAGATTTTTATCAAATTTCTCCAGAGCGAATGATATCAATAGATGTACCTGTAGAATTGTTAGGTGAAGCAATAGGAGTAAAGAGAGGTGGAAATTTTTATCAGCCGAGAAAGTATATTAAGGTCACTGCCTATCCTCAAGATGTGCCTTCTTCTCTTCGGACAGATATAAGTTCATTGGATATTGGAGATACAATTCATGTTATGGATTTAGATCTACCAAAAGGAGTGCAAATAAAGGAAAAAAGGAATTTCACCATTGTAGCCATTTTAGGTAGGGAAGAAGAGGAAGAGGAGGAAAAAGAGAAAGAGGAAGAGGAAGAGGAGGAAAAAGAGAAAGAGATTACAAAGGAGGAAACAGGAAAATAAGAAGTGTTTCTAGTAGTTGGCTTAGGGAATATTGGATCTGATTATGCAAAAACACGCCACAATGTAGGGTTTGCATTGGCGGATAAGTTTTGCAGCTGTTTAAACTTAAGTTTTTTATATCGGGCAGATATTTCCTCTTCTTGCGCAATTGGTAAAAAGGTTATACTAATAAAACCAGCAACCTGGGTAAACCTAAGCGGGAAAGCGGTGGAACAGGCAGTAAGTGTATTTTCTCCAGAAGAGATTATTCTGGTTCATGATGATATGGATATACCCTTGGGAAGTTTAAAAATAAAAAAAGGCGGGGGAGACAGCGGACATAAGGGTGTGCGTTCTGTTATCCAACATATCGGCAAAGATTTTATTAGAATAAGGATAGGCATAGGCAAACCCAAAGGTGATATAGTAAATTATGTATTGGGAGAATTTACAGAGCAGGAAAAAATTGTAATAGAACAGGCGATAGAAGCAGCGATGCATGCTATATCAGATATTGTGGAAAATGGGTTAAGTTATGCAATGAATAAATATAATTCACATATAGAGGTCAAAGAAGATGAAGGAGTATAATGTAGCTGTTGTAGGCGCCACTGGTATGGTAGGCGAAGAAATGGCTTCAATTTTAGAAGAACGTAATTTCCCCATAAAGGAAATAAATTTTCTTGCCTCTGAAAAGTCTGTGGGAAAAACGATACATTTCAAAGGTGAGGGAATGCCGGTGAATGCATTGGACAAAAATTCCTTTAGAGGGATAGATATTGCCCTCTTCTCAGCAGGAGGAAAAGTAAGCAAGGAATATGCACCCATCGCAGTGAAAAGCGGAGCAGTGGTAATAGACAACACAAGTTGTTTCCGTATGGATGAAGACATACCACTGGTTGTCCCAGAAGTAAATCCAGAGGACATTGCTCAATATAAAAACAGAGGAGTAATCTCCAATCCCAACTGTTCTACTATTCA
>JAGMDW010000001.1 GCA_023128455.1 Desulfurellaceae bacterium | reverse complement strand
ACAGATTTAAAAAAAGAAAAATTATTAAAAATAGCTACGAAGAAAATATATTTTAATTTTATTATTTATTTATTTTAATCTGGAGTAATCATAGTAATCCCGAGGCAAAAGAAAAGAATATTAGCCTCAAGATTTCCCGGGATTAAACGGATTGTTTGGAATAGCTTGGCTATATTCCACAGGGCTGTTATTTGCTTTGCGTTATTTACTTTTGGAATGTTGGAGCGTTGGAGCGTTTATATTCCATGCACAGCCTTTCCTGGGATTTCGTATTTTACTGGCAGAAGACTTTCCAGGTTTACATGTTTTGAGGCATCAAGGATTTCAATACCGACAACCTTCCCATCCTTCCCTATATCCAAAACAACGTCCTCCGAAACTCGTCTGTTTATAACATCCTGTTTTGTTTCATCTAAGCGGATATAAAGGAGGTCTGTCCTGTCATTATAAATAATCCTCATTTTATTCCCCCCACTTCCCATAAAATACATAAACGGTTACAGTTATTATACTATCACCTTCCATAATGTAAAATACTTCAACCCTTTTTTGTTCATAGTATTTGCCGTGTCGTTTCTGTTTGAAATCATATATCTTAGCTTTGCCGATACGTCCATATTTAGCTGGGATGGGAGAACCAGTGTGAATGACATCAATAATTTCTTTCTCATTAGTACCTCTTTCTTTTGCTCGCTCTAATGTGTGAGGATCAACTTGAACTTTCATGTTTAGCCTTTGACGACAATAATCCCAGTGATCTCTTCATTTATATTTTCACCCCTTTGTCTTTCCATTCCTCCAAAGATACAAGGAAACGGACCACCTCAACTATCTCCTGCTTGCCGTTTTCAACAGCACCTATAGTATATTCCTGGCTTTTTTCTTTGCGTACCTCTTTTACGGGAAAACTTACTTTAATGAAGCGTTTATTCTTTCTCATTATTCAATTCAATCCCGTCCTGCTTGCGATATTTGTCCCTTTTGATGCTCCGTTATTTTTCATTTGACCCTTTGTCCCAATTTTAACCCAATTCATAGTAAACATTTCTACCCTTCCTGTCCACTCATCTTAAAATTTCCAGTAATTGTTTAAATACATATATTTTATTTCTTTTTCTACCTGGTATTTCTTCAAGAATGCCTGCTTTAGTAAATTTTGCCAATAAATTATAAATAGTCTGGTAACTTTTGGTTTTTAGTCGCTTTTTGACGGAAGCGAAAGAGATTATCGGACTTTCAAAGATTATATCTAATAAATTGATAGCATAGACTGAATTGACTGCCATAATTTTATTTTTTAGATTGTTATATAAATCAAGCATTTTTAAAATTATGTTTTGCGTTCTTAAAGACTGAGTTGTTAAAGCCAACAAGAAAAATCTTATCCAACCTTCCCATTTACCTTTTTTGCTTACCTCATTTAATAAATCGTAATAATCTCTCTTATGTTTTTCAAAGCATTCGCTAATGTAAAGCAAGGGATAGGTTAAAAGTTTTCTCTGATATAAAAATAAAGGAATTAAAAGCCGACCGATCCTACCATTGCCATCCATAAAGGGATGAATTGCTTCAAATTGGTAATGAGCTGCTCCTATTTGAACCAAAGGATCTCTTTCTTCTTCAGAATTTACATATATTTCCCAGTTGCTTAACAAAGATAATAGTTCTGTGGTTGGAGGTGGAATATAGATTGCTTCTTCAACTGGGCTGCCAGGCAAACCGATATATACCTGCGTTCTCCTTAGATTACCTCTGTCTTTATCTGCTCCCCTCACAGAATCCAATAAAACATAATGAACTTTTTTGATTAGATTTTCACCTATTGGTCTATGTTTTAACTCCTCTATTGCTGTATGTATTGCCCGACGATAATTGATGATTTCTCTAATATCTTTTTCTTTTTCATCTCTTTGTGATATTTTTTGCTCTGCCTCATATTTAAGTACATCTTCTATTGTTGCCTGAGTTCCTTCTATTCGTGAACTTAAAACTGCCTCTTTGGTTAATAAAGGCGCAATTAGTAAATCAGCATTAGGAATATTTATCAACAGGCCGTTAAGACGACCAAGTTCATCATGAGCGTGTCCTATTTCCTTGATTAAGGCTGTATAATCTATTTTTGGAGGCAACATAGGTGGAATAAAAGCTTTTCTAACCATACCAATCCTTCTTACAACATTTCTAATTCCACAACATTGGAATAAGAAACTTAGATATTCTAATTCTAAGCCTAAAAATGGAATAAATCAACACACGAATAAAGGGGTCTATCATCGTATTTTAGACGATGATAGACCCCTTTTTGTTAATCCACTGCCTGTGCGGGCGAGCCGCGGGGGATTAACCCTACTATATGAAGTAAATTTACTCCATCAATTGCTGGTTTATTGTCAAACCAATTTAGAAATGTCCGCTTTTTGCCAAAGTAGAAATGTCCTGTTCTGATAATATTAGTAGCAGTAATCTTTTCTCTTTGGTCAATCTCTTTCTCTTTATTAGTACTGTCCATTATTGTGAATGACTCCTTATATTAAATTTTCTCTGTGGATGGTTTTTTGGTGGGACGTAGGGTTTCCTTAACTTAGATAAGTAAGTTTTTTGTCCTTCATTTACTCTCTTTGGTCTATTTGTTATTTCTTTGGAGTGTAAAGCTCTGTTTTTATATCTTAACGATATGTTCCCATTTATGTGTTCCTGCACAGTAACTCGCCTTGCTCTTATCTTATCCTCTATTTGATATAGCTTCTTCTCATAACTTATAGTGAAGTCTTTCTTTAATACTCTCTCTGTCTTCTTACAAAGAATGTCATCCAGATTTAATCCCTCAGGAACAACCCTGTGTAAATCTGTTTTCTTTGCCGGTTCAACACCAAATCTCTGATTATAGATTGGCAAATATCCCTCCAAAAATTCATTGGCTTCTTCCTTCCCCTTAATTTCTTTAAGCCGCATCTCTTTTATTACCCTGTCCTGGAATATACCAAAAAGCCGTTCTATCCTCCCTTTTGCCTGTGGAGAATATGCATGGATTATTTCTATCCCTAATTCATCTGCCGCCCTCTCAAACTGACTAAGTGGTTTTCTATTATTCAGTTCATCTTCTATCGTAGGTTTTGCATTAGATTTATAGGTAGTATGTCTGTCTAAATATATGCTGTCTGGAATACCATATTTCTCTATGTATCTTTTTAGACTGTCCATTGCAGGTATTGTGCCTTCATAATCGTAAAATCTCCCAAATACATTATTTGTTGCATCATCTATATATCCCATCAAGACAAGCTCTGGACCTCTTCCTTCTAACCAATCGTGATGTGAACCATCCATCTGCACCATCTCTCCAAAACATTGTCTCCTCTCCCGCCATTGCCGGTGTTTCCTTGCTCTTCGTTTTATCTTCCATTCTCCTTTCTCTATAAGCCATTTCCGTAAAGTTTCATCGCTTAGCTTAACCTTATCTATTTCCAGAAGTTTTTCAGTTGCAAGGAGGGGACCAAATCCTCGATATTTTTCTTTATACAATTCTATTGCTTTTTCTTTCTTCTCCTTTGGTATCGCCCTGTTTGAAGACTTGCCACGTAATTTATGCACTATCCCCATACATCCCATTTTTCTTACCTCTTTTGTTACTCTTCGTATATGCCTCTCGCTTAAACATAAAATATTTGCTGCATCAACTTGCTTTA